>NZ_JTLA01000101.1:0-176687 GCF_000799055.1 Ensifer sp. ZNC0028 | reverse complement strand
GTCGGCGCCTGTCGCGGCACGGGCCGGCGTCGCCAGTCCTGCAGCGCCGAGGCTGAGTGCGGCCGGCCCGACCGTGCCCGCCAGGATGGCGCTGCCTGCGGTCGCGCTGAACAGCGCTCGGCGGCTTAGTCCCTTGTGTTCCTTTGTTTCCATGATCTGGTTCCTTTTTGCTTGAACCTTGGCTTCGATTAAACTTTGGCTGCGGGTTGATGGGTCGGCACGCCGCCCGGGCTTGCCGCAAGCTTCGCCCGCGACTTCATCTTCTTGATCACGACGGGGCAGACGGTTTCCGACTGGTAGAGCACCTGGCAGTGCAGGCAGTTGATGCACTCGTTCGGGTTGATCTCGCCGGTCCGGTGGATCGCCTGCACCGGACATTGGTGGGCGCAGGTCTGGCAGGGGTTCCCGCATTCATGGTAGCGCTTGAGCCAGTCGAACATGCGTATGCGCGCAGGGATCGCGAGTGCTGCACCGAGCGGGCAGAGATAGCGGCAATAGAACCGCTCGACGAAGAGCCCGGCGACAAGAAGTGCGACTGCATAGGCCACGAAAGGCCAGGCGCGGATGAACTTCAGGATGATCGCTGTCTTGAACGGCTCGATCTCGGCCAGATGTTCCGCCTGCTCGACGCTCATCAGCGAGACCCCGAAAAGGCCGAGGAAGATCATGTATTTGATCGGCCAGAGCCGCTCGTGCAGGCCCCAGGGCAAGGTCCATTGCGGGATGCGCAGCTTGCGCGCGATCTGGTTGGTCAGCTCCTGCAGGGCGCCGAAGGGGCAGAGCCAACCGCAATAGGCTCCCCGTCCCCAGAACAGGAGCGCTGCAGCAACGGCAAACCACAGGATGAAGGTCAGCGGGTCGAGCAGGAAAGCCTGCCAGCTGAAGCCGTTGACGAGGCTCCCGAAGAGCGCCATCAGATTGACGACGGAAAGCTGCGCGTTGGCGTACCAGCCGAGGAAGACCAGCGTCACCGTCAGGAAGATGATGCGGAAGATGTAGAACGCCCGCGCGTTTCTGACCGCATAGGTCTGGAAGAAGAACACGCCCGTCAGCACGACCAACATCGCGCCGAGCACGACAATCTTCAGCTTCGAGTCGTCCCAGATGCGTTTCCACAGGTCGGCCTGTGCCGTGCCCTCGTCACGATCGACTACGGCGGCAACCTCCATCACCGGCGGCGCGACAGCATGCAGATACTTCTGCGGCAGCTGATACCCCAGATCGAAGGTATGAAAGACCTTTTCGACCGGTCCAACCTCGCGGTGCGCCAGAAGCTGTATGCGGAATGGTTTTGTCGGATCGAAACCGAGGCCTGCCTTGATACGGAACAGGTCCATCTCGTTGTATTCCGGCGCACCGGCAAGGGCGATTGCCCCCAGGCGACGGTGGTCGCGATCGCGGAAACGAACGGAAACATCGTCCTGGATCAGCACGATGCGATCGAAGATGCCGCCGCGCACGTAGCCTGATCCCTTGAAGGAATAGAGCCCGCGTCCGATCACGGCGATCGCGTGCTCGCCTTCGCCGAGCCAGGACTGAAGGTTTTTCTCTTCGGCCGGCCCGAGAAGGGCCTTGCCGATCGCGGGGACCGAGACCAGTGCCGCCTGCATCTCGATGAACGTCGTTTCCGGCGCTTGCGCAATCGCGCGCTCGCGGGCGCGTTCATCGGGATGGCCAGCGAAAGCAGCATTGACCTGGGCAACGTCGAGAGACAGGCGGCGTAGCGTACCGTCGCCCTCTGCCTCGACCCAATCGGCCGGCGCGACGGCCGCGGGATCGATCTCGAAGCGCGGGCCGGCGTTGCCCGCTTCCGGCGTCAGTCCGCCAAGGCCGAGCGCGCGCGCGACCTTAAGCCCGGACCGCACGATCGAATCGTCGATCACCATGACCGTCACCGTCGCGCCCGAGATGATATCCACCTCATGGGTCGTACCGCCGGATTTGGCCTCGGCGACGAGATCGAGGCCAGCATATCCGGCAACCAGTGCCTTTACCTTGGCGTCCGGAATGCCGATGAGGACGATGGGCTCGGAGTGTTTCACCAGCCGGACGCCGACGATCTTCGCATCCTTGTCCACCGCGACAAGCGTATGGATGGGCTTGCCGGAATAGCCCGTCGTTCCGACGAAATCCGAGGTGACAAAGACCCACGCCACTGTCTGGCCGCCCTTGAGCACCGGGGCCACCGCCACATCATCACGCACGGCGCCGAAACCGTCTGCGCCCGGCACAAGATCCGAAGCGGTGGTGGTCGGCAAAAACTCCTGCAGCACCGATGCCGCACTGGCGGATACGGCGCCGCAAAGGCTGAGGCAGAACAGAAGGACAAGACGGAAGAGTTTCATTCCAGGGTGTTTTCCCGCAAATCGTTGCCGGAGCATTGGAACTTTGGCGCGGGACGTTCTTTGATCTAGCTCAAACAAAGACAGCTTCGTTAATTGCAATCCTTGATTGTTGCCTGTCGCGTACATGGTGATGCTCAGGTGGATCTGCAGGAACGACCGCGCGTCAAGCCACCGGCGCGACAACGATAGCTTTGAAGTCGGATAGGGCGGCCCATGGCCTGCCCGTCCCGCGATATTTTCCGGAAGTCGGCAGATGGCTGTCACCCACAACCGTTGCGCGATCTTCGGTTTTAACTTCGTCTCCTCCCGTTGGGCAAAGCGATGCCTTCAGGGCCTCACCCCGCGGAATGCGCTGCTGATGAGAGAGCGGCGCCATCGACTGCATCGATGCCGGCGAACCGTGGAAACAGAACGCTGTTTTCGAGATGCATATGCGTGACGAGATCGTCGCAGAATTTTTGAACCCCGACATAGAGCGCCGTCCAGGACCTGCAGGCCCCGTCGGGAAGCGCAAATCCATGGGTCAAATGCTCGATCACCGCGAGGCTCCGGCTTTCGCATGCATGATCGTCCCGCATGCCGGCAATCAAATGCCCGATGTCCGGATCGGGCTCATGGCGCATCATGGGAAAGAGCGCGAGTTCTTCGCGCGCCATATGGGGAAGAAGGTGCTCCTTGAGCTCGACCAGCGCGTCAGCCAGGCCGAGTGGCACGGAGCGATGGGCGCCGTGGACGTGCTCCACCTTTTGCGCAAGCGGGATCAGCCATTCCAGATCGGTGCGGTGCGTCTGGTGATAACGCTCCAGAATATGCGCGATAAGGTCGCCGGTCGCATCCGGAGCTTCGTGTCTTGCAGCAAGCTCCAGCGCCTGAAGCCGGGCGAGCAGATCAGCGGCCCCTACGCCGGCGTCCGCAGCCGCTTGCTCAAGCGGTACGTCGCCGCCACAGCAAAATCCGATACCGGCCTGCCTGAAGAGTTCCGCGGCGCCGGGAAGCTCGCACGCAATCGTTCCAACGGCGGTGTCCAAAGTATACTCGGTCAATGTGCTCTCCCTGGCGCCTAAAAGGTCGTGATCCGCAATCGATGCGTTGCTGAAGGGAGAGGATGGCGCAGTTTTTCCAATCGTTCTTTGTCGAAACGCAACTTCGTTCCGGAGCGATCCAATTCTTCCGACCAATGCCGCATGCGCCAAGTTGCAGCCGGTGGTGACTGGTTCGGCGCGCCTCTGCCCATTGCCTGCGCGAAAGCGCCCGGTACGAAAACGCCCAGCACGAGAACCGAAAAGCATGTTCCAAAGGCGGCCGTAGAGCCTTGGCCCTCGACGAGCGATAGAACTTGTCGACCTTCTTGTTGCGCGATGCGACCGTCTCGCCCTCTGCCCCCGTTGACAGCAGGAAAAACCACTCTTACGTTACACATGTATACAGGCATAGCTGTCTTTACCTGTTCAAGGAGGGGAAAAATATGCTTCGGTCTTATCTCGCGGCAGCGCTTGCCTGCGCCGCCGGTCTTGCAATCACGTCCCATGCTCAGGCTGGTCCGGTTTTTGATGAAGTGGTCTCTGGCGGCAAGCTCGTCTGCCTGGTCAGCCCCAGTGCGCCGGGCTTCTCCGTGCCCGACAGCGCCGGCGTCTTCCAGGGTTTCAACGCTGACTTCTGCCGCATGGCGGCCGCCGCCATCCTCGGCGATGCGAGCAAGGCGGATATCCGCGGCATTGGCTTTTCCGACTCGTTGAAGAGCCTGGTCTCGCGGCAGGCGCACATGGCCTCCCGCTCGGTCACGGAAACCGGCACGCGTTCTGCCGACCCGGGCCTCGCCTTCGTCGCGACCACATTTTATGACGGCCAGGGCTTCATGGTGCCGAAGGCGCTGGGCGTGAAATCAGCAATGGAGTTGAAGGGCGCAACGATCTGCGCCGAGGACGGCTCGACGACACTGCTCAACATCGCCGACTGGTTCGCCGCCCAAGGGCTCACCTACAAGGTCGAGAACATCGCCGACAAGACCGCACGCTTGCAGGCCTTCTTCGCCGGCAAGTGCGACGCCTACGCCTCCGACATGACGGCGCTTGCCGCCGACCGTCGCCTGGCCAAGGATCCCGACGACTACGAACTCCTGCCAGAGATCATCTCGGCCGAGCCGCTGACGCTGGTGACCCAGCCGGATGAAACGCTGGAAAAGGCCGTGCGCTGGGCTTTCCAGGTCATGCTGAACGCCGACGAACTCGGCATCAATTCCAGCAATGTCGATGCGGCCATCGCCGATCTCGACAAGCAGCCGAAGGCCGTGCAGCGTCTTTTCGCCAAGGACGGCGCAACCGCCGACATGGCCGCCAAGATGAAGCTTCCCGCCGACTGGGCCTACCAGGTCATCAAGCAGGTCGGCTCCTACGGTGAAGTGTACGATCGCCATCTCGGTCCCGCGACGCCTTTCAAGCTCAAGCGCGATGGCACCCAGAACGCCTCGACCACCAATGGTGGCCTGATGTACGCCTATCCGATACGGTGAGGAGAGCGGCCAGAAGGAGGAGCGGCGGCGTGACGGATATCGACGGACCCATATCCATCCGCGCCACCGTCGATTGCCCAGCCGGGGGACGCCTCGTAACCCTCGGCGCACCCGGCCTGACGATCAGTCCGCGCGGCGAGGTCTGGGTGGACCCCGAGGGCATCGACGAGACGCTCGCCGCCCTTGCTGCCCGCGGAGCCGATCTCTTTTTGTTTCTGGCGCGCGACAGCGACTGCCCGCCCGGCTACCGCATCCTGCTGCGCAAGCATGTCAAGCAGACAGGCATGGCGTTTGCGGCCTTGCCGATCGACGATTTTTCCGCGCCCGGCCAAACGTGGATAAAGGCGTGGCGGCGGTTGGAGGGGCGTGTTTACGCTCTGCTTGCCGCGAACCGGGCGATTGCGCTGTGCTGCAGCTATGGTGCTGGACGCAGCGGTATGATCGCCGCGCATATTCTCAATGCGCGGGGCCTTTCAGTCGACGAGGCCCTGTCGACAGTGCGCCTCACCTTTCCCGAATCGGTCGAAAGCCCGCTGCAGGAAGACTGGCTATACAACCAGAACAACGGCCGCGCCGACGCGCGCCAAAGCATAGGAAGGGGAAAAGCGTGAGCTTGCCGCAAACATCGAGATCCGGTCCGCCCCGCTCGGAGGACATGCTGCAGGAGTTGCGCTTCCGCATCTGCACGACCCACCCCGATACGCCGATGATGCTACACGAAGGCAAGCTGGCGCAGGAGTTCGGCGTCAGCCGCACCCCGATCCGCCAGGTCCTGCAGCGGCTTTCCTTCGAGCATCTCCTCGAAACGCGCTCGGGCGTCGGCACGGTGGTCAGCACACTCGATCCCGCCCAGCGCAACCTGCATTTCACCATGCTGTCGGACATGCTGAACCTGTGCACGCGATGCTGTGCGGCGAATTTCGCCATGCCCGCCCGGGTCCAGCTCGCCACCATCGGCGAGCTCGCCGCCAACCCCGGCGAGGCGCCCGTCGAAAGCTACTTCACCATCCGCGCCTGCATCCTCGAACTCGTCTCCGGCCTGGTGCTCGATCCGATTGCCGCCGAAGCCCATGCGGCCCTGCACTGGCGCGTGATCCGCTGGCGCATGCAAGCCGCACACGAAGATCTCGAGACAGCGTTCAGAGCGCTGCGCACGACAGTCACTGCGGTCTTAACGGCGCAGACGCCGACCCACCTTCTCTCGGAGCTCGCAGCGGAAACCGCATGACCAATACACATTTCCCGCGCGCCCTCCGGGTGCCGTCTGGCATTGCCGGCACGCTCTGGCTCGGGCCTATGCCCGGCCGCCTGCGCCCGTTTTCCGACGACATGGACGATCTGCGCGCGCAGAAGATCAGCCGCATCGTCAGCCTTACCCCGCTTGCGGAGATCGAGGAAAAGGCACCGGACTATGCTGCAAGCCTTGCCGCAGGGACGGACATTGCCGTCGTGCGGTTCCCGATCGCGGATTTCGGCGTGCCCGCGGACGAGGCCGGGCTCTTCGCCCTCGCTGGCGAGACGGCGCAGGCGCTTGCCTCCGGCGAGCGGGTCTTCGTTCATTGCGCGGCCGGCATAGGCCGCACCGGCACCTTCGCCATCTGCATTCTGCGCGCTTTCGGCCTTGATCTGACGCAGGCCACCGCCCTTGTCGCCAGCGCTGGCTCGGGGCCGGAGACCGAGGCGCAGAAGGCGCTGGTCGCCCGCTTTACCCTGCCTGCCGAAACCAATCCCTGAGCACGCCCATGGACCGGAAACTGCAAATTCCTCACGCCCCGCAGGACGGTCCGCCCAAGGCAAGGCCGGCCGTTTCCCTCGCCGATATCGGTGTCGGCCTTGCGATCCTCGCCGCCTTTGCCGTCGTCGCCTTCAACGTCCACTCCAACATGCTCGCGGCCGGCATCCAGCCCGGCTTCGCCTTCCTCACCCAGCAGGCCGGTTTCGACCTTAGCGAAACACTCATCCCCTATGGGGCGAATGACAGCTACCTGCGCGCCATCTTGGCCGGACTTGCCAACACCATCGTCGTCGGCGTCGCGAGCCTCGTCATCGCATCGCTTGCCGGCCTGCTGCTCGGCCTTCTCAGCGTCAGCGCGTCGCCGGTCGCGCGCCTCTTCGCGCTCGCTTACGTCGAACTCTTCCGCAACCTGCCGAAGATCCTGGTCCTGCTGGTCATTTTCGTTGCCGCTGTGAACGGTCTGCCCGCCATCCGGCAGGCGCTGGTCCTTGGACCCTTCACGATCTCGAACCGGGCAATCTACCTGCCCTGGCTTTCGCAAGATCCGCGCAATTCGCTCTGGCTTTTCGCAAGCATCTTTCTCGTCTCAGCGCTCATCTGGCTGTGGGCACGCCATGCCGCCCGCCGCCAGGCCCTCACCGGCCGGCGCCTGCCCGTTCTGACGGTCGCACTGGCCCTATGCCTCGCCGTCCCGGCGGTGCTTGCCATCGTGCTCGACGCGCCGCTCGGGCTTACCTGGCCGACACTTCAAGGATTTTCGGTGGAAGGCGGCGTCGCCCTTTCCATCCAGTTCTGCACGGTGGCCGTCGCACTCGGCCTTTATCACGGCGCGCAGATCGCCGAGGTGCTGCGCGGCGGCATCGAGGCCATTCCCAAAGGCCAGATCGAAGCCGCAGCGGCGCTCGGCCTCAAGAGCGGCCAGACCACCCGTCTCGTCGTCGTGCCCCAGGTGCTGCGCACCGTCGTTCCACCGCTCAACAACCAGTTCGCCAATCTCCTGAAGAACACCTCGATCTCGATTGCCGTCGGCTATTCAGATCTCATGTCGGTCGCTGGCACCGCAATCAACCAGACCTTCCGGCCGCTCGAAACGATGCTGATCACCATGTCGATATACCTGCTGCTTTGCCTTGCGCTCACCGGCGTGCTGAACCATTGGAGCGCCCGAATTCGCGCCCGGGAAGGAAGGGGCGCGCGATGAGCGGAGCGACACAACCGATCGGCCCGAGCCGGTTTTCCGCCTGGCTGCTGAGGCAGGTTTCCCGACCGGGCGCAAGCCTCCTCTCCCTTGCAAGCGGCGGCCTCGTGCTCGCCATTCTTTGGGTTATAGCCGACTGGCTCGTGCTGGCGGCCGTACCGCCCTTTGCCGATCCGGCCGCCTGTGCCGAGGCTTTCGGCGCCTGCTGGCCCTTCTGGGTGGAGAAATCCCGCTTCATCCTGTTCGGCACCTATCCGTTCGACGAACAGTGGCGGCCGATGCTCGCATCGCTGCTGCTTCTTGGCCTTTCCATCGCCACCGGCCAGATGGCTGTCAGCGGGCGCTGGCCGGACATGAGGCTCTTCGCGGGGCTCTGGCTGGCGGGCATGGCCGCGTCCTTCACGCTGATGGGCGGTGGCACCCTCGGTCTCGCTCCGGTCGATGCCTCCCGTTGGAACGGCCTGCCGATCCTCCTCATCCTTTCCACCATCGCGCTCGCCCTTGCCTTGCCGGTCGGCGTGCTGCTCGCGCTTGCCCGATACCAGACGCGCCATCGGCTGCTGCACCGCGCCGCGGGCGCCTATGTCGAGATCATGCGCGGCGTGCCGATGGTGACGCTGCTGTTCGTCGGGGTTTTCGTGCTGCCGCTGACGCTCCCCAAGGGCACGAGCATCGACCCGATCGTGGCGGTGCTGATTGCGCTCGTCTTCTTCCATGCCGCCTATTTCGCCGAGGATGTGCGAAGCGGCCTCATGGCTCTACCGGCCGGCCAGCATGAGGCCGCCTCTTCGCTTGGTCTCGGCTTTTGGCAGACAGCCCGCCTCGTGCTCCTGCCGCAGGCCACCGAGCGGGCCATGCCCGCGCTCGTCAACAGCACCATCGGCGCCTACAAGGACACGTCGCTCGTCGTGATCCTCGGCCTGCACGATCTCAGCGCCACCGCGCGCATGGCTTTCAGCGACGTTGCCTGGGGCAACCAGGCACTCGAGGCCTATGTCTTCGTTGGCGTCTGGTTCCTCATCTCCTGCTCCTACCTCTCCTGGATCGGCCGACGACTTGCCAACAAGAGCGTAAATGCCCGGCGTCGGAGCGACTGACGGCCAGCAACGTCTGGGCGTTCAAGCACCGCGCACGCGCGACGCCTTTCAACGACGATGTCGAAAGTGGTTTGGTTAGGGCCAACAGAACAAGCCGCGCGCCGTTGCCGGCGGCACGAAAGATCCATCCAGAACGGCAAGGGCCAAGCAGTCGAGCGGCAGCTACCAATTAAAGGACAAGTGGACTTGTCCTGTTCTCAATCAGGCGAACGAGGTTCAGTGCCGTCATCTCCGAGGATTTCGGATTGGTTGCAAGCGGACGGTTCTGGAGGCGGATTTCGAGCGTGCCGAAGGCGCCGCGGGCGACAATGCTGTGCGTATTTTCCACGGCCTTGGGATCGGCGACGAGCTGCACGCGCGTCTGTTCCATGCCGATGCCGGCAAGGGAGGTGGTCGCCGCCACATTGGCATTTTGCGGAAAGGCGGTCGCGGCTTCCGCGGCCGATCCTACGAAGAAGGCTTCCGCCTCCTGAAGGTCGCCAAGGCGACAGAGCGCCTCGGCCGGCGTCCCGAACCAAGCCCGCGCGGGCTTGGTGATGGTGTGCTCCACGCTGTCCAGACCCAGCCGCGAGGCCGCCGAGAGAGCATCGATGCCGCCGAGCGCGCCCGGCGGAACGATGAGCTGGCAACCGTTCTGCCGGGCGAGTTCCACGAGTTCGTCGAGCACGGCAGCATCCACCAGGGCCGAGGTCGAGGACACAGCGAAATCGATGCCCGCCGCCAACGCCGCCCAGGCGAAGGGCTTGACGCTTTCGCGGCTCGCCGCCTCGACGACCAACGTCGCGCCGGTCGCCGCCAACGCTTCGGGACCGGCAACATGGACCGCCCCCTCCGGCATGGTCGCTGCGACTTCACCGGGATCGCGCACGGCGATCCCGACGATCCGGGCATTCGCGCCGCGCGCCTTGAGAAGTTCTGCCACCCGTTGACCGATGGCGCCCCAGCCTATGAGGCAGATGGCTTCGACTTTCGACATGACAGTCCTTTGCTGGTTTGCTGCCGGTTCAGAGCGTCACCCAGCCCTCGGGCGGGGTCTTGCCGGGGTGCACGCTCCCGCATTTCGGGCATGTGCGCAGCTTTTCGTCGGCATAGAAGGCCTGGTAGATCGGCGGCAGGTCGTCGACGATGGATTCGAGGTCTACCTCCGCGCGGTGCACCAGCTCCGTGCATTCGAAGCAGTACCATTCGACGGCGTCGAGCAGGCCTTCAGGCCGCGTCGGCTCGATCACCAGACCGATCGATCCCTCCATCGGCCGCTGCGGCGAATGGCGCACATGCGGCGGCAGCAGGAAGATGTCGCCCTCCCGGATCGGCACATCGTAGAATTCCTTGCCGTCATAGAGCTTCAGCACCATGTCGCCCTTGAGCTGATAGAAGAACTCCTCGACGGGATCGTCGTGATAGTCGGTGCGCTTGTTGGGGCCGCCGACAATCGTCACCATGAGGTCGGCATCTTTCCAGATCTGCTGGTTGCCGACCGGCGGCTTCAAAAGGTGCTTGTGCTCGTCGATCCACTTTTGCAGATTGAACGCCTTGAGCTTCGTCATCGATATTCCTCCCTGTCCCGTTCAGCGCAGTTTCAGGCCGCATTCCTCGAAGGCGGCTCTGGTCAGTCTCTTTTCCTCATCCGTCAGTTCCAGCAGCGGCCGGCGGACGGCGCCACCCACCTGGCCAAGCAGTTCCTGCCAGTACTTCTGGTGCGCATGCGGCTTTTCCGCGGGCTTGGACTTGCGGAAGGCGTCACGCACCCCTTGCAGGCTCGCGCTGACGGCGCGGGCCTCCTCGGCCTTTCCGGCGAAGGCGAGTGCCGTGTACTCGGCCATGCGCCGGTCGGCCTTGGTCTGGAGCGTGTAGGGCGGCGACGAGCAGAGATAAAGCTGCCAGCCGAGCTCCAGCACGTTATCCAGCCATTCCTCTTCCGAAGCGGTCGAGACGAGAATGCGGTCCCCGGCAAGCGCCGTCAGCGCCTTGTACATCGCGCGCGGCACGGAATACTTGATCGCCACCACCGTCTCGATGTCGGCAAGCCGGTTGCACAGCTCCGGGCTCATCAGATAGCCGCTGTCGGGATGCGACCAGAGCGCCATGCCGATATCCACCTTGGAGGCGATGGTCTCATAGTAGCGCAGCAGCGTTTCATCCTGTTGCTTGAAGAAATGCAGGATCGGCGCATGCACGACGATGTAATCGGCGCCGCAGGCCTGCGCATGACGGGCAAGATCAATCACCACATCCATGTTCTGGTCGGAGCAGGACATGATCGTCTGCGCTCTACCGCCCGTCGCCTCCACGGAGAGATCGAACATGCGCTTACGCTCGTCGACCGACATGGAGAAGAACTCGCCCTGCTTGCCGGCAATGAAGAGGCCGTCGATACCGAGATCGGAAATCCAATGCTCGACATTGCGGCGGTAGCCCTCTTCGTCGATGGCGCCATCGGCCGTGAACGGCGTGTTCGCCGCCGCCCAGATGCCGCGCATCGTGGCGCGGGAATGGGCCTTTGCATCTTTACGCTGGTATTTCATGACGCTCCCTGTCGCATGTCGGTCCGGCGGCGCGTGAAGGCCGCTCCGGTCTTGGTTGTCGCCATTTAGCGCAGGAAATTTTTATTCATTAAGACGCATAGTCCGTATATATTCATGCTGAAATCAGTATGGATGACTCGATGCTCAATCTGCGCCAGATCAAGTGTTTTCAGGCCGTGGTCGAACTCGGCAATTTCTCCCGTGCCGCCGAGCGGCTGCACACCAGCCAGGCCGGCATCTCGCATGCCATCCGCGACCTCGAAGCGCTGCTCGGCGCCCGACTGTTCGACCGCACGACCCGGCGCGTCGAACTGACCGAAGCCGGACGTGTCTTTGCCGCCGGCGCCTTGCCCGGGCTTTCGGAAATCGAGCGTGCCGTCGATGCGGTGCGCGATCTCGGGCAGCTCAGGACCGGTCTTGTGCGCATCGCCGCACCGCCCTTTCTTGGCGCAACCGTCCTGCCGCGGCTGCTGCAGGAGGTCGCGTCGACCCACCCGAACCTGAAGCTCAGGATCGAGGATGTGGTGACCGATCTGATCGCCCCCAGAGTGCGCAGCGGCCTTTGCGATCTCGGTGTCGGCACCTTTGCCAGCGACGAAGACGGGCTCGAGATCCAACGCGTGCTGCGCGATCAGTTGATGGTTTTCGCGCCCGAAGGCCACGCTGTCTGCGCCAAGGCCGAAGTGGCATGGTCCGCGCTCGCCGACCAGCCGATCATCACGCTGACGCGCGAAAGCAACATCCGCCTTTTGACCGAGGTCGGCTTCGAGAGCGCCGGCGTGCCGCTGCGCCCTTCCCTGGAAGTCCACCAGATCAACACGGCCCTGTCGCTGGTCGAGCGCGAGGCTGGCCTTGCTATCCTCCCCACCTATGCCTTTACCGGTCTCAATGGCCGGAAGATTTCCGCGCGGCCATTGGTCGAGCCGTCGATCGCCCGTGACGTTGCCATCATCACCGCGCGTGAGCGCACACCGTCCCCCGCGACGCTCGCGGTCCGCACCATGCTGCGCAAAGTGCTGCGTGACATGATCCCGATCGTCGGCTGACGAAACGCCTGAGGCTGAAACCGTGCAACGACGGTTTCAGCCTCAGCTTGTCACAGGTGCAACTGTGCGAAGGTCGTTAGGCGACGCGCAGGGAAACGTTCTTCACCACGGTGTAGTGATGCAGGCCTTCCGCACCGCCCTCGCGGCCAAGGCCGCTTTCCTTGACGCCGCCGAAGGGCGTTTCGGCGACCGAGGCCTCCAAGGTGTTGATCGACAGGTTGCCGGCCTCGATGCCCTGCATGAGGCGATCCACATTGGCCGTCGAGTTCGTAAAACCGTAGGCCGCAAGACCAAAGGGAAGCGCGTTCGCCTTGGCCAGCGCCTCGTCCACCGAGGACACCGGATTGATCAACGCCAGCGGGCCGAAAGGCTCTTCGGAAAGCGCGCGGGCATCGTCGGGCAACTCGGCGATCGCGGTCGGTGCGAAGAAGTAGCCCTTGCCTTCCAGGCGCCCGCCACCGCACAGGATGCGCGCACCCTTTGCGCGCGCATCGTCCACGAGTTCCTGCAGGGCGGCGATGCGCCGGTCATTGGCAACCGGCCCCATCTGGGTCGATGCATCGAGGCCGTCGCCGACCTTGATCGACCGCGCCTTCTCCACGAAGGCTGCCGTGAAGCGCTCGTAGAGCGCCTCATGCACGAAGAAGCGTGTCGGCGAGGTGCAGACCTGGCCGGAGTTGCGGTACTTTCGCGTGGCGCAGGCGACACCGGCCGCAACGGGATCGGCATCCTCGCAGACGATGACCGGCGCATGACCGCCAAGCTCCATCAACGCCGGCTTCATGACCTGTGACGCGAGCGTCGTCAGGTGCTTGCCGACGGCGGTCGATCCCGTGAAAGCGACCATGCGGATCCTGTCCTGCGGGATAAGATATTCCGAGATCTCGGCGGGATGTCCGAAGACGAGGTTGAGCACGCCCGCCGGCAAACCGGCATCGTGGAACGCCCGGGCGATGTGCACGACGCCCGTCGGTGTCTCTTCGGACGCCTTCATGATGATCGAACAGCCAGCGGCAAGCGCCCCGCCGATCTTGCGGGCGGGCTGGCTCATCGGGAAGTTCCAGGGCGAAAAGGCCGCGACCGGGCCGATCGGTTCATTGAGCACGATGTAGCGAATGCCCGGCGCGCTCGGGATGACCCGGCCGTAGAGGCGCACGCATTCGCCGGCGTCCCATTCGAAGAACTCGCAACCGCGAATGACCTCGGACCGTGCCTCGGAAAGCGGCTTGCCGTTTTCGAGCGTGATCGAGCGGGCGATCTCTTCGGAACGGTCGCGAAGCAGCTGGGCGGCCTTCAGAATGATTGCCGCCCGGGCAGCCGGCGATGTCCGGCTCCAGAGCTGAAAGCCTTGCCAGGCGGCGTCCATCGCATCGGCGAGATCCGTCTCGCGGGCGACCGCTACCTTGCCGATGACATCCTCATTGGCGGGGTTGATGACGGCGAGCGTCTCGGAGGTCGCCCTCCACTTGCCGCCGATATAAAGCTGAGCATGCGTATCCTGAGCCATGAGATTGCCTTTTCGCCATTCCTTCAGAGGCTGCGCCTTCCTGTCCGGTAATGGATGCAATCAGCGGTCTAATATAACAATCCACATAGGTTGAATGAATTGATATCGAGATGTGATAAGTCTCGAGAGAGCTCCAAACGCAAAAAGCGCCTTCCCGGCAGGGAAAGCGCTTTTCCATTTTCCTAAGCGATCGCGATCAGGTCACGGCACTACGGACAGCGAAGCGGGCATCGCGCCAGGCACCCGTCGCCATCACGTCATGCAGCACGTCGACGGCGTTCCACACATCTCTAAAACTCGTATAGAGCGGCGTGAAACCGAAACGGATGGTGGCCGGGGCGCGGAAATCGCCGATGACGCCGCGCTCGATCAGAGCCTGCATGATTTCATAGGCCCCCTCATGCTCGAAGGAGACCTGGCTGCCGCGCACCGTGACGTCCGTTGGGCCCACCAGTTTCAGGCCAAACGCGCCGCAACGCGCTTCGACGAGCTTGATGAAGAGGCCGGTAAGCGCGACGCTCTTCCGGCGGATAGCCGTCATATCCACCTCGTCCCAGAGATCGAGTGCTGCCGACAGCGTGCGCAGCGACAGGATCGGCTGGGTACCGGAGAGGAAACGCAGGATACCCGCGCCGCCGTCATAATTGCGTTCGAAGGCGAACGGGCGGGCATGTCCCCACCAGCCGCTGAGCGGCTGGCTGGCCTTTTCCTGATGGCGCCTGGCCACGTAGATGAAGGCCGGCGCGCCGGGGCCGCCATTGAGGTACTTGTAGGTGCAGCCGACCGCGAAATCGACGTTACAACGGTCGAGCTCCACCGGCAGCGCACCGGCCGAATGGCAGAGATCCCAGACCACCAGCGCGCCCGCCTCGTGGGCGCGCTTCGTAAGGGCCGCCATGTCGCGCAGCGCGCCGGTCTTGTAGTTGACGTGATTGACGAGCACTACGGCGACGCTCTCGTCGATCAGGTCTTCGATCCGCGGGCCATCGACGCCCTCGAGCCTGAGGACGGTGCCGGGCCGCGTCGCAATCACGCCTTCGGCCATGTAAAGATCGGTCGGGAAGCTTTCGCTTTCCGCGACGATGACCTTGCGGTCTGCGTTAAGGCCCAGCGCTGCGTGCAGCGCCTTATAGACATTGGCAGACGTATGGTCGGTCACAGCCGTCTGGCCGGGGGCCGCGCCGATGAGGCGGCCGACACGGTCGCCGAGCGTCAACGGCAGGGCGAACCAGCCGGCCGTGTTCCAGCTTCGGATGAGGTCGCGGCCCCATTCGAGTTTCGCGGCTTTCTCGATCTCGGCATAGGAGGCAAAGAGCGCCGCGCCGAGCGAATTGCCGTCGAGATAGGTGACGCCTTCAGGCAGGTCGAAGCGCTTCTTGAAGCCCGCGAGCGGATCGTCGCGGTCCAGCGCCTCGACGGCATGGATATCGATGTTCATGGAGCAATCCTTCTATTCACGGACGGTTTCGCGGGCCGGCATAGGGCCGCGGGCGCGCTTGAGGGTCGGCAGCGCCAGCATGGCGAGCACGAAGAGACCGGTGGCAAGTTTGAGGTCGGTCGGCGGCATGCCGGCGGCAAGGCAGAGCGAAACAAGCTGGTAGTAGACGATGGCGCCGACAAAGGGTGCCGCAAGCTGGCGCCGGATCGTCTGCTTGCCGACGATGGCTTCGCCGATCATCAGCGCCGCAAGGCCGTTGATCAAGGTGCCGATGCCCATGTTGACATCAGCAAATCCCTGCGACTGCACCATCAGGGCGCCGCTGGTGGCCGAGAAGGCGCCAGCCAGACCGACCCCACCGATGGTGAAGGCCCAGATGCTGATCCCTTGCGCTTCCGCCATATCCGGGTTGGAGCCGACGGCGCGCATGGCCGTGCCACGCTCGGTGCGGAAATAAAGGTTCAAGAGGCAATAGACGGCGATGCCAAGCAGGCCCGCGACGACGATCTTTGCGACCGGGAAACCCGGTTCGACAAAGGGTACGCCATCGAAAATGGTCGGCGTGCCGTAGACCGAGAGGTTGGACTTGCCCATCAGCCGCAGATTGATCGAGTAAAGCATCGTCATCATCAGGATGCCGGCAAGCAGCGTATGAATGCGGAAACGCAGATGCACGAAGGCCGTGCAGCTACCCGCCAGGAAACCGGCGGCCATCGCCACCAGGATGGCCAGCCAGCCCGGCGCGCCGCCCGCCAGCGACAACGCGCAGACACAGCCACCGAGGGGGAACGCGCCTTCGCTCGTCAGGTCCGGGAAGTTCAGCGTTCGGAACGGCAACATGATGCCGAGGACGATGAAGGAAAGGATGAGGCTCTGCGCCAGCGTGACCGGAACGAGCGTGATGAAGTTCGAGAATATGGTTGAAACTGTTTCCATGTCCGTCTCAGCTTGCCAGCAGCATGCGATCGGTCTTCATGCCGAAGTGACCGATGAGTTTCGGGATCGTGACGTCGGCCTTTTCTGCGCCGGTGATTTCGAGCCGGATCTGGCCGGCATCGAGCATCACCACGCTGTGGCCGAAATCGACGGCGTGCTGCATGTTGTGCGTCACCATCAGCGTGGTGAGATTGAAGGCTTCGACCGCGCGCACCGTCGCTTGCATGACGATGTCTGCAGTGCGGGGATCAAGGGCGGCCGTATGCTCGTCGAGCAGCAACAGGTCCGGCTGGTCGCACGTTGCCATGATCAGCGAAAGCGATTGGCGCTGTCCGCCCGAAAGCAGTTCGACGCACGTATCCAGCCGGTTTTCGAGCCCGAGGTTCAGCGCCGCCAGGCGTTCGCGGTAGCTCGCAAGCCGCCTGGCGTTGAGGCCGCGGCTGAGGCCGAGCTTCTTGCCACGCAATTCGGCGAGCAGCATGTTCTCCGCGACCGTCATCGAGGCGGCGGTGCCCTTCATCGGATCCTGGAAGACCCGGGCGACCCGTGTTGCGCGCTTGTGCACCGGCAGCGCCGTGACATCGTCGCCGTTGATGAGGATCTTGCCGCTGTCGAGCATGAGTGCGCCGGATATGGCGTTCAGCATGCTGCTCTTGCCGGCGCCGTTCGATCCGATGACGATGGCGAAGTTGCCGGTCGGAAGCGTCAGGCTGAGATCGTTGAGGGCGATCTTCTCATCGGGCTGTCCCTTGTAGAAGACCTTTCGTGCAGATCGGATTTCGAGCATCCGTTCCTCCTCTGAGCAATTCCGTAGAGGCCGCCTCCGCAGCCTTCTTCCGGAATTCATGTAAATACGAATGGACAGGGCGCGCTCGGCGCGCTCGTGGACGGCGGCGTCGTGGCCGCCGCCCGTTGCAGGCGTCGGATTACTCGACGATGCAGTTGCAATCGGCGAGCGAAGCCGGGATTTCGACGCCGAAGGCGGCCATGGCCTTCTTCGAGATCAGCGCCTGGTGATCCTCGTAGGCGGGAAACACCGGGGCGATGGACTTCGGGTCCTTGCCCTTCAGGACTTCGGCGGCGATCTTGCCGGCGTTCTTGCCGACCTGTTCGTAGTTGACGGCGAAGCTTGCCGGCACGAAGCCTTCCCGAACGGCCGTATCGACGGCATTGACAACGGGAATGCCGGACTGGCGCGCAGCCGATGCAACCGCCGCGATCGCCGGCTGGATCATGTTGGACGTCGGGCCGTAGATGACATCCACCTTGCCGGAGAGCGAGGTAATGCGCTGCTGGATGTCGTTGAGGTTGTCGACGCCGACTTCGACGACTTCAAAACCCTGTTCCGGAGCGATCTTGCGCACGCTCTCGAGCAGCGCGACGTCATTGGCTTCGCCCGGGTTATAGGGAAGGCCGAGACGCTTGGCGTTCGGCAGCAGCTTTTTGGTGAAGGCGAGCACCGCTGCCATATCCTGGCTGTCGGTCGCCCCGGTGATGCCGTCGTCGCCGCTTTCCTTGGACGGAACGAGCTTGGCAGCGACCGGATCGGTGACGGCCGTGAAGATCACCGGGATGCCGGAGCCGGCGAGCGCCTTCTTGGCAATCTGCGAGACCGGCGTGGTGACGGTGTAGACGAGCTTCGGCTGTTCGGCCTGCAGCTTCGCGATCATCTGCGGCACGAGCGACGCGTCGAAATTGGTGTGGCTCTCGGTGTAGACGACGTCCTTGCCCTCGACGAAGCCGTTTTCCGCAAGCGCCGCCTTGAAACCGGCGATAGCGGCATTGAGCGGGGGGTGTTCGCCGAAATTGGCGATGCCGATGCGGATCGGATCGGCGGCGGCCGAGCCGATGCCGGCAAGGACGATGCCGGCTGCCATCAGACCTGTCATGAGTTTCGATTTTGTCGTGGCCATCTTGTTCCTCCTCTGGCTGTCGCAGTTGACAGCATGAGCGATGAGGAAGCGCAGCCCCACGGCAAAGTCAACGATATAGTATACAATTATAGCAATTGGCGATTATCATATATTATTCTCGCATATATGATGACCGTACATTCGGGTGGCGATTTTTGGAGGTGCCTTTGGTCGACGAGCAGGAAAACAGCACGAAAACGGAGATCGCCTACAGGATCTTGCGGACGGAGATCCTCATGGCCCGCTTGCAACCGGAGGCGCCGTTGCGGCCCGATCTTCTGAGCAAGGCCTACGATATCGGGCGGACGCCGCTGCGCGAGGCCCTGTCGCGGCTGGAGGCGGAGCGGCTGGTGGTGGCGATCTCCAATCGTGGTTTCACCGTCGCACCCGTGTCGCGCAAGGGACTGGAGGATCTGACGAAGGCGCGCGCGGTCGTCGAAATCCCCCTGTTGCTGGAAGCCATGGAGCGCGGCGGCGCGGAGTGGGAATCGGCAATCGTCACGGCGCACTACCGACTGTCGCGCTGCAAGACGGTCGTCGAGGATTCTTCCGACCTTGCCGTCGACACCTGGATGGAACGGCACGAGGCGTTTCACGCCGCGCTGCTCAGCGCGGCGCAATCGAGTTGGCTGATGCACTTTCGCTCGACCATCTCCGACCAGCTCCAGCGCCACTACCGGTTCCTTGCCTTTGCCCCCGTCCTGCGCGCGGAACACGGAGAGACGGCCGGCTACGCGGAGGCCATGGCCGCGCTGCACAAGGCGCAGTCGATCGGTCCGCACACCGAGCTGATGGAGGCCGTACTCGACCGCAACGCCGAACGCGCCCGCCTCCTGATGGACGAGCATTTCGGTTATCCGCTCGAAGTCTACGCCGTCGAAGAAGGGGAAGCGGTGTCATCAGCATCCCGCAAAGCATCCACACGCCCGGGAACTCATAAGAGATCCGCATGAATTAATGCTGATTAAGGCGATTGTTATAGGGAAAGCGACCCTGTTTCATGGCGCCTAGCAAACGGGAGCGGCGTGATTTGCGCGGGCATGAGGAGGCCTGCGCGATCAACTGACACGACGAGAGAAGTCGGAACGCGACACAAGGGGGCGTCGCCGCCGCGCCGTCGTTTGCTTGCGCCGCTGCCTGGCTTGGACGCGGCCATTCACCGATATTCCAGGAGGAGACCGACATGCCGAAACGGCTGATCATCACATGCTCGATTTTATGTCTGGCAGCGGGCGCGACCTTTGCGGCCGGCTGGGAAAAGGAAGTGCCGACCGAGATCAACATCCAGGATCCGCACCTCAAGCGCTGGTCGGAACTGACCTATGACAAGCAGCCGCCGGCGCTGGTTCCGGGCAAGGACTACGGCATGGATCCGGCCACGGGCACCTTCAAGGCTCCGCGTGCCACCGCACTTGGCGCATCGCCCAATTTCCCCGGTCAGCTCACCCATTGGGACGACAAGACCTACAAGAGCAATGTCGAGGAAATCGCCTTCTACCCCCACATCACCTCGCCATGGCACGCCTGGCCCGATGTCGCGGATTTCGACGGCAAGCGCTACATGTACCTGCACGACCGCGACTACATGCGCGTGCTCGATATCACCGACCCGACCAAGGCCAAGGTCGTCTATTCGAAGGGCGGCGTCTGGGGACCGGAAGGTTCGAGCGAAGACTGGGACGCCAAGACGGTACAGGACTATTTCGGCGGCATGACGATTGCCTGGAGCGAGAAGCTCCAGAAGAACGTCGTCGTCGCCTCCTACGAGATCGGCCGCTTCGGCATCCTCGACAACAAGCGCACCCAGCCCGACATTGTCGAAACTCTGCGCCACTACAATTCGCTCAAGGGCTTCAAGGTCTATGAGATGAACGGCCCGCTGCCGAGCGACTGGAAGCTGATTGCGACCCGCACGACGGACATCAACAACCCCGACGCACCCATCGGCGAGCAGCAGGGCTCCGGCTCGCTCGATGCGCCGGCCTGGTTCGGCGGCAAGTACATGTATCTCTCGTCGGCGCCCGACGACAGCTACGCATTGACCGAATACCCCGATTACCTGCATTCGCCCGGCTACCAGGCCTGGGACATGACGGACCCGGCCAATCCGGTCTTCGTCAGCCAGGTCACGGTTCCCGGCCAAATCGCCGGCGACAAGGCAAGCGAGGACGCGTACCTCATGAACCCGCGGGCCGGCAACCGCACCTCCTGGATGGGCTCGCGCATGCCGCTGTTCCTGCCGAAGCCGGTGGAAAAGGGCGGCAAGATCGGCTTCGGCGCCATGGGCGGCCTCGGCTTCTACACCTTCGACCTCACCAAGCCCGGCACCCCGGAAATGATGGGGCATCTCAGCATCCCGCCGAGCTTTGCCGGCACCGAGTTCGACAATGCCGATACCAGCCAATACGAGCGCACCGGCTATGTCTTTGCCAACGGCTATCCGATGAACTCCAATTGCTACGAGCCCTACAAGGACGTGCTGGTCATCGACGCCAAGGATCCGAAGGACCCGAAGGTTGTCGCCACCTTCCCGCGTCCGACCCCACCGGCAGAGGCCGAGTTCACCGACTATTGCCAGCGGCGCGGCAGCTTCGGCCCGAAGCGTTCCGGCACGACCCACCAGCCAGGATACAGCCGGCAGGGTATCCTGCCCTATGCCTTCTACAATGCCGGCCTGCAGATCTTCGACGTCAAGGACCCGAAGGATCCGAAGATCGCCGGCTACTACGTGCCGCGCTTCCCCAAGCCAGAGGAAATGCCCGAATACACCTATGAGAACGCCAGCTTCGCGGTCTTTACCGAATATGACCGCAACATCATCTGGCTGATCAGCATCGACGGCATCCGCGCCCTCAAGACGCCGCTTCTCGGCGAACCCAAGACCGGCCTTTCCGGCGAGGTCTGGCCGCCGCGCGGGTAACGCGCACCGGGCCGGCATCGCAACCGATACCGGCCCTTTCTCTCCTTTTCACACAATCCCAGTCAGCACCCGCTTGTCCCGCATGCCGTGGACGGAGCCGGCGAAGCTTTTTCGATTTTTACAAGAACACCGAGGGGACCAACTCGACATGAACAAGCAAACAATCGCGACGTCACCACTCTTCTTGAAAGGTGCCGTAGCGGCGCTCTGCACGATGACCGGCCTGCAGCCGGCAAAGGCGGCAGACGCGGAACCCGTCGAATATGTCCGCGTCTGCGATGCCTATGGCAACGGCTTCTTCTATGTGCCGGGTACCGAGACCTGCCTGAAAATCAGCGGCTACCTGCGCCACGAGGTGGCGGCGGGCGACGATGTCTACTGGGGCGGCTCGCTCGACGGTCTGCCGGGCAAGGCGCGCGCCACGATGCGTTTCGACGCCCGCAACGAAACGGAATTCGGAACGCTGCGCTCCTATCTGGAGACGCGTTTCGAGCACAAGGCATCGGGCGAGCGCATCTACATTTCAGAAGCCATCATCGAGCTTGCCGGCTTTTCGGTCGGTATCGCCGATTCCCTCTTTGCCAACTGGACCTGGGGTGCGGGCAACGTCATCTATGACGACGTCATCTACTACTCGGGCGACCGCACGATGCAGGCAAGCTACACCCACGACTTCGGGAACGGCTTTTCCGCCATGGTCGGCGCCGAGGAAGGCAACGGCTCGTGGGAACTGGAGACGGTCGACGGATCGGGCGTGGCACGCCGTGAGTGGTTCGATCTTCGGGCCGACAGCGTGCCGCATTTGCTTGGCGGCGTGAAATATGAGCAGGACCGGATGACACTGTTCGGCATGGCGGCCTATGACACCCGCTACGACGCCTGGGCCTTCAAGGCGCGCGTCAATCTCGACGTCACCGACGCGCTCTCCCTGTTCGTCATGGGCGCCTACCAATCCGACCCGAGCCAGCCGAATTATTACGGGAGCTGGTACGGCGACTGGGCGATGTGGGGCGGCGCTTCCGTGAAGGTCAGCGAGAAGGCAACCATCAACAGCCAGATCGACTTCGAGGAGGACGGCACCTGGAACGCAGCCCTCAATGTCGCCTACGAGGTCGTGCCGGGCTTCAAGATCACGCCGGAACTCGACTACACGGCCTTCCGCGGGTTTCGCGGACACGAAGACGCTTTCGGCGGCGTCGTGCGCTTCCAGAGGAACTTCTAAGCGTCGCGCGGCGACCGGCCAACAGGGTCGCGTGTTCAACTTGAGGAGCCGGCGACATCGAGGCCGGCTCCGCAGGCGATGCTTGTCGGCTCGATGAGCCCCTACGTCTGGACCATCGACGGCGCTGTCTGAGGCAAGCATCGCCCTACCGTGGCAAAGCTCGGGCAGCGCGTGGAACTGACCTCCCTCGACATGTCAATGATGGGCTATCCGATGCACCTGCAGGGGCATACATTCCAGGTCGGCGGGATGACGGTCGCCCCCTCTCACGCTCTAACGGAAGAGACCATGAAACTTCAAAGCGACTACTCCTTTGCCGAAACCGTTGACCGGTTGAAGACGGCGATCACCGGCAAGGGTATGACCGTTTTCGCAGAGATAGATCACCGGGCGGCGGCCGCCTCGGTGGGGCTCGACATGCCGCCAACGACTGTGATCGTCTATGGCAGCCCGAAGGCCGGGACCCCGTTGATGATCGCTGCTCCCGACTTCGCACTTGAGCTTCCCCTGCGCGTGCTGGTCAGAGAGCAGGATGGCACGGCCTTTGTGACGTTCAACGAAGCGGAGACATTCAAGGGCAAGCACGGCCTGCCAGACCCTCTGACAGACAATCTCGCGCCGGCCGAGAAGCTCATTTCCGGCACCATCAAGAGGTAGTTGCCCGCAACAATGATCACGCCCGCCGTCGCAAGCGCGCAGCGGTATTTCCGGCCGGGAGGTGGTTGTGAACGAGCAGCGAGTGCACCAGTTCTTTCAGCTCAGCATCCTCGCCAAGGGCCTCCACGCGCTTGCGGAATGTGTCGGCGGCGTCGCGCTGTGGCTGGTCCCGAACGACGCCATCACCAGGCTTGCAAGGTCCATCACGCATCTGGAACTGATCGAGGACCCGAGGGATTTTCTCGCCACGCATCTCCTGACCTTTGCGCAGAACTTCTCGGTCGAAACGCGACATTTCTACGCCTTCTACCTGGTCAGTCATGGCGTCGTGAAGCTGTTCCTTGTCGCAGCCCTCCTGCGAAACAAACTATGGGCTTACCCAGCGTCGCTGGTGGTAATGGCACTGTTCATTGTCTACCAGCTTTACCGCTTTAGCTACACGCACAGCTGGGGCCTGATCGCGCTGACAGTGTTTGATGTCATCGTCATTTGGCTCATCTGGCATGAGTACAAACTGGTCATGCGCCGGCGTCCGGCGACTTGAGGCGTCGCGAACGGCGCAAAAGGCCGTCTTTTCCCAACAAGCGAACAACCGATTGACGCCGAACTGAAGATATCGATAGAACGCCCTATCGAATTTGCTCGCGAGCTTTGGTTATTGCGCAGTTGGCTTCGCGCTCTGAACGAACCTTCCTTTCAAAATCGCTATCAGGCCCCAAGCTTCGCGCGGAGCCTCCCAGTCCCGGTTTGCCTGATGCGTCCACAGCAATGACTCAAGGCGATCATGTCATACAACCAACTAGGAAGACGCCTTGAAGAATACCAGAGTCAGCCCGCTTTCCGACCACGGCGCCGCAGCAACCGTCGATCGTGAAAAAGCCTGGCTGAAGATCCTGTCCACCTATCGACAGCCGCATATCGGCCGCAGCACGTTCGAGCTGGCGGTGACCTTTGTGCCATTCGTTTTGCTGTGGGTAGCGGCTTGGGCTTGCATGCACTTCGGGTACTGGCTCGGCGTTATCCTAATCGTCCCTGTTGCGGCGGGTTTCCTCCTGCGCCTGTTCATGCTGCAACATGACTGCGGCCATGGTTCGTTCTTCGGGCGCCGCCGCCTGGATGACTGGACGGGCCGAGTGATCAGCGTGCTGACACTGACACCCTATGACTACTGGCGCCGCGCCCACGCCGTCCACCACGCTTCGGCAGGCAACCTCGACGAACGGGGTGTCGGTGACATCGCCACACTCACCGTTGCCGAATACGAGGCGCTCCCGCGCAGAGGGCGGCTTGTTTACCGCCTCTACCGACATCCGCTCGTTATGTTCGGCATCGGTCCCGCATGGCTCTTTCTGATCAAGCAGCGCTTGCCTTTCGGAATGATGCGTGCAGGTCCCCGGCCGTGGATTTCCACCATGGCAACGAACGTGGCCATCGCCGCACTCGCGGGCATTCTTATCTGGGCAGTGGGTGCCGCACCGTTTCTGCTGATCCATCTGCCGATTGTGCTTCTTGCTGGGGCAGCAGGCGTTTGGCTGTTTTACGTCCAGCACCAGTTCGAAGACACGCACTGGTCGAGGCCCCCCGAATGGACGTTCCAATACGCGGCCATGCATGGCGCCTCGCACTATGATCTGCCGCAGCCCTTGCGCTGGATCACCGGCAATATCGGCATGCACCATCTCCACCACCTGTCGAGCCGCGTTCCCTTCTATAGACTTCCTGAGGTCATCCGCGATCATCCCGAGCTGGGAGATATGGGCCGCATCACCATCCGGCAGAGCCTGGGCCTGGTGAAGCTCGTCCTTTGGGACGAGGCCTCGCACCGGCTGGTGTCATTTCGAGAAGCAAACGCACGCCAAGCTGCAGCAGGATCCGCCGTGCCGACGCCTGCCTGATAGCGCAGTTGACCAATCCGCACCGCCAAGGATTGAAATGCAGCCCTTCGACCACCGCGACCAAACAGGAGCAGTGGCGTCGCCCCATGGCGCACGCCATTCCGTCGTCGCGCAAACACCGGGATAACGGCGCGCCGGCTTGAGCGACGGTCGATTTGGCAGCCATGCCAGCCGCGGGCGCGACCCGTCAACGGCCGGGTCGCTGTTATCGAGGCTTCCGGTTCTAAGCCAAGGCCACCGGCATCGCCGGTCGCACCATGGACTGGGCCGGATCGTGCGCAGTCTCCTGTGCCGCCGCCACTCTCAAAGCTTGACGATGGTCTTTTTCGCAAGCAGTCCCTGCGGGGCAAAGAGCAGCACCCCGATGACGAGCAGGATGGTGAAGGCGTCACGGTAGCTGAGCAGGCTTTCCGGCAGATAGGCTTGCAGGAAGACTTCGATGAAGCCGAGCAGAAAGCCGCCGGCGACAGCGCCGGAAAGGCTGCCGAGCCCGCCGATAATCGCAGCGATGAACGCCTTGAGCACTGGCAGGAAACCCATCAGAGGATCGACACTGCCGCGCTGGGCCACCCAGAGGATGCCGGCGACACCGGCAAGCAGGCCGGAGATCGCAAAGGCGGTGGCGACCACTGCATTGGCGCGAATGCCCATCAGTCGAACGATGGCGAAATCTTCGGAAGCGGCGCGCATGGCACGGCCGAGCACGGTCGTGCGAAGGAAGAGGTTGAGACCGACCAACATGATGATCGTGACGAGGATCGAGGTCCCCTGGATGAGGCCGAGATGCAGGCCGCCGATCTCGATCGTGCCGGAAAAGCTCTCGGGCATCGGTACCGGCTTCGGCCGGGCGGAAATGAAGTTCTGGAAGATCACGCGCAGGATGGCGCTGACGGCGAAACTCGTCAGCAGAAGCGTCGTGCCGCTGGCGCCGCGCACGGGCCTAAACGCGATGCGCTCCATCAGCATGGCGAGTACGATCGCGATCAAAAGGGCCGCGCAGACGGCGAGCGGGAACGGCAGGCCCAGCAACAGCGCAAAGCAGAGGCCGTAGCCGGCCGCCGTCATCAGTTCGCCATGGGCGAAATTGATGAGCCCCATGATCGAGAAGACGACTGCAAGACCAAGCGCCAGAAGCGCATAGGTGCCGCCGAGGCTGAGCGCATTGACGAGCTGCTGCAGGAACATGTCCATGATTTGACCCTCCACGCACTCGGCTCAGGCGCCGAGATAGGCGCCCTGGATTTCGGTTGAATTGCGCAGTTCCGCGGCCGTGCCCGAAAGCACGATCCGGCCATTGGCCATGACGTATCCCGCGTCGGCGATCTCGAGCGACAGCGAGACGTTCTGTTCGACGAGCAGGATCGTCAGGCCCTTTTGTCTCAAGCCCGCGATCAGGTCGAAGATCAGGTCGACGACCTGCGGTGCGAGCCCAAGCGAGGGCTCGTCGAGCAGCAACAAGTCCGGCGACGACATCATCGAGCGAGCGATCGCCAGCATCTGCTGTTCTCCGCCCGAGAGCGAACCAGCCTTCTGGGTGAGGCGCTCTTTCAGGATCGGGAAGCGCGAGAGCATGTCCTCGCGCACCTCCGCAATCGCACCGCGCGCCTTGTGCATGGCGCCGCCGAGCAGGAGATGCTCGTCGACGGTCAGGCTCGGAAAGATCCGCCGCCCCTCAGGCGTCAGCGTCATGCCGAGCCTGACGATTTGTTCCGGAGGCAAGCCCGAAATGTCCTGACCATTGAAGGCGACGCGTCCGGCCTTCTTCGGGGCCAGACCAACAAGCGAATTCAAGGTCGAGCTCTTGCCGGCGCCGTTGGCGCCGAGAAGCGTCACGATCTGCCCCTTGCCGACGGTGAGGTCGACGCCCTTCAGCGCCTCGACCGCGCCATAGGCGACCTTAAGGCCACTCACTTCCAAAAGCGGCTTCGGAACGGGAATTTCACTCATCATCATCGGGCAAAGTCCTTGCCGTGGATTGCAAAGCGCCGACGGCGCGGCCAGGAGCGATCCCCGGGAAACCCGGGGACCACCACAGGTGATCGATCAGGGGGCCGGAACGTCGGCGGCGGCCGGAACGCCCTGGCTGATCAGCTGGCGATTGCCGCCTTCGATCTGTACCAGCGATACCGAGCGCATCGGCATGCCTTGCGTGCCGGCATAGCTGATCGGTCCGGTGACGCCCTGGACGTTTTCGAGCGAGGCAATGGCGTTGCGGATGGCGACCGGATCGATGCTGTTTGCTTCCGTCACCGCAGCGTCGATCACCTTGCCGAGGTCATAGCCATTGGCAATGTAGACCGTGTCCGGCACCTGGCCGAACTTCTCCTTGTACTTCACGTTGAAGTCGGCAAGCGGGCTACCTTCGCTGGCAAAGCCGGCCGTGGTGAAGACGACGCCGTCGACGGTCGCGCCGAGGCCGAAGGTGGTCGGCGAATCGATGCCGTCACTGCCGAGGATCGGTGTGGTCACGCCGGCGCCGCGCAGCTGACGGATGAAGGCCGGGAAATCCGGCTCGTAGGCCGCCGTCATGATCACGTCGGGCGCCGGGTTCATCGCCTTGATCTTGGTGACCTCGGCGCCGAAGTCCTGCTGGCCCATGCTGTAGGTGCCCTCGCCCAGGAGCTCGCCGCCCTTGGCCTTGAAGGCGACCCCGAAATATTCCGGCAGCTTCAGCGTATAGGCGCTGTCGGGCGACTTCAGGATATAGGCCTTCTTGTAGCCCTTCTCGGCCGCATAGGTCGCAAGCACCGAGGCCTGGACGTTGTCGGCGGGATAGTTGCCGAACATGTAGTCGCCAACCGCAAGCGGCATCGTCGGCGTCGTGGCGCAGAAGGAGAAGGCCGGGATCTGGGCGGCCTGGGTCACCTGGCCCGCGGCGATCGACGGATCGGCGTCGCACGGCGTGATCACGATCTTGACACCTTCGTCAACCAGCTCCTGCGCCACCAGCGCGGTTTGCGCCGCATCCGAGCGCGTATCCTTGGCGACGAGCTTGATCGGGAATTTGCCGGCGGCACCACCGGCTGCGTTGATTTCCTCGACGGCCATTTCCAGGCCCTTCAGCGACGGCTGGTCATAGGGCGCAAGGCCGCCTGTCTGGGCGGTCGCAAGGCCGATGACCAGATCTTCTGCAAATGCCGGCAATGCCGACAGGGCAAAACCGCCGAGCATGGTGGTGAGGCACAGGGCCGTGACGTTCTTCTTCATCCGAAAAGCTCCCTCTTTTGATTTATGCGGGTTTATGCAGGCCCGGCGCGCCGGACGGCAGAGCGGGGGTACCGACGGGCTCGCTGCGCGCCTGCGCCGCTGAGCGGCGGCGGCCGATATAGGCCTCGATGACATCGGGGTTCGCCTGGATTTCCGCCGGCGTTCCGATGGCGATCTGCTGGCCCTTGTTGAGGACGACGACGACGTCGCAGAGCCGCATGATCAGCTTCAGGTCGTGCTCGACGACGAGCAGGCCGAGGCGGTATTTCGTGCGGATGCGGTCGAGCACATGCATCAATTCCTCGGTCTCGGCCGGGTTCATGCCGGCGGCCGGCTCATCGAGCAGCAGGTAACGCGGTTTGAGCGCCAGCGCGCGGGCGATTTCAAGCCGCCGCTGCGCGCCGTAGGAAAGCGTGCCGGCCAGCCGGTCGGCAAATTCCGCAAGCCCCACTTCCGAAAGCACCGTCAAGGCACGGGCCACCGGATCCTCGCCGCCCGCCTTCAGGGCGCTCGCAGCGACCGTGACGTTTTCGATGACCGTCAGGTTCTTGAAGAGACGGATGTTCTGGAAGGTGCGGGCAAGGCCTGCGGTCGGAACAGCGTGAACGGCAAGCGACGCCACGTCCTGACCGTCGATGAGCACGCGGCCCGTCGACGGCGGCACGACGCCGGACACGCTGTTGATCAGCGTCGACTTGCCGGCGCCGTTGGGGCCGATGAGGCCGGTGACGAGACCGGGCTTGATCTCGAAGTTGGCGTTTTCGAGCGCAACGAGCCCTGCAAATTTCTTCCCGAGATTTTCGACCCGAAGCGTGCCTTGGCCGGCCGAAGAGCTAGCGGCGGCAACCGTGCCCTTCAGCGGTAGAGCCTCCTTCGTCGTGGAGCGCTTGAACCAGCCGAAGCGCTCGTCGAGCTCGCGCACACCGAACAGCCCATCCTGCAGGCGGTACATCACCACGAGGATAGCCACGCCGATGCCGATATCGGTGAGGCCGAAGACGGTCGGGAGCTTGAGGAAGCCGAGATCGACGCCACCCTCGAGCTTTCGCAGGAGCTCGACGATCAGCATGATCACGGCAGCGCCGCCAACGGCACCGGAAACCGTGGTGATGCCGCCGAGGATCAGCATGGCCAAAAGCATGAAGGTCAGGTTGAAGTAGAAGTCCTTGGGCGAAAAGGCGCCGAGGAAATGGGCCAGCAAGGCACCGGCAGCACCGGCAAGCACCGCACCGAGAACCCAGGCGAAGAAGCGGTGCAGCTTGACATTGACGCCGACGGCGGTCGAGGCGATCTCGTCCTCGCGGGACGCCCGAAGCTTCAGGCCCGCACTCGAATCCCGATAGAGACGCGCGACCACAACGGCGGCGATAGCGAAGGGCACCGCCACCCAGAGGTTGACCGCGCGTGGAATACCAAAAAAGGTCTGGCTGCCGCGGGTGAAATCGGTCGAGGCGACGAGCACGACATGCACGATGACGAGGAAACCAAGGGTCGCGATCGAAGCCGATGAGCCGCCAAGGCGCGCAACGGGAATGCCGATCAGCACCGCGACCAGCGCAACCACGACAAGGGCAATCGCAAGTGCCGGAAGGAAGGGCATGCCGATCCCGGCCAGCCATTCCGGCAGATGTGGCAGCGCCGTTTTCTGAATGATCGGATTGAGCGTCAACAGGCCCGACGCATAGGCACCGATCGCCATGAAGCCGACATGGCCGAAGGAAACGATACCGGAATTGCCGGCATAGATGCCGATGCCAAGCACGGCGATCACGTTGATCATGTAGAGCGTCACCAGGCGCTCGCCGCTGCCTGGAAAGAACAACGAGGCGATGGCGGCAGCAGCCAGAAGCGGCAGCGACGTTACAAGGATACCAACGACGGTTTCTCGCCTGACGCGCACCATCCGCATTCCCCCAGATTTCGGCCCGCCTCATATTTTTTGGCTCGGGCCCGTTCCCGACATGAACGTTATCGCAGATCGACCAAATGTCAATCTTGTTTCAAAAAACATTCTCTGCTAGCAATTATGTAACAAAAAGTAGAAAACGGGATTCACGCCATCGTTTTTGGGAGGCAGAAATCGTGGCAATCCGGGACCGACTGACAGACGGCGCCATTACCTTCACGCGCTCTGAACTGAAGATCGTCAGGCAGCTTCTGTCGAATTATCCGGCAGCGGGGCTGAACACGGTTGCGCATCTTGCGGCGGCGGCTGGCGTCAGCAATCCGACCGTCGTGCGCTTTGCCAACACACTGGGCTTCGAGGGTTATCCCGAGTTCCAGAAGGCGCTGCTCAGCGAAGTCCAGGAGCGCATGAGCTCGCCGCTCTCCATGCTCGACGCGCGTCGCCCATCACTGGAGCAGGAGAACTTCTACCAGTACTTCCTTCGCGCCAGCATCCATGCGCTGGAATCCTCGATGCAGATGCTGCCTTCGGAAGACTTCGAGGCAGCCGTGGACGCGGCGGCCGACATGAGCGCCCGTATCCACTGCCTCGGCGGCCGGTTCAGCGGTTTTCTCGCCGGCCTGCTCTGGTCGCACATGAAGCAACTGAGGGGTGACACCCGCTGGATCAACGGCAGCCAGGCCGACCAGGTCGACCAGCTTGTCGATCTCGGCAAGCGCGACGTGCTCTTCGTCTATGACTATCGCCGCTACCAGAACGACACGATCCGCTTTGCCCGCCAGGCGGCGACGCAAGGATCGCGCATCGTACTGTTCACCGACCGCTGGCTCTCGCCGATCGCCGATTTCGCGACCGTGACGCTGACGGCGCCCGTCGACACGGTCTCGCCCTACGACACGATGGTGCCGGCGATTGCCCAGACGGAGGCGGTGATTGCGGCACTGACCGCACGCCTTGCCACGCAGTCACGTGGTCGCATCGAGCGCATGGAGGAACTGCGCCGCGGCTACGCCATCACCGAGGACGCCTTCAATCCAGCCGTTGAAGACGACCGCTGACCCCTTCCGCCGTCTTGGCGAACCAGAACAAACCGAGGAGAATTCGAATGAGTGCAGTCACTGTCCAGGTTGGCGACGATCTCTTGCGGCGCGACAGCGCCTATGAGGCTGGCCGCACCTCGCTGCTGTTCGTCGACATGCAGCGCATTTGGTGCGAGCCGAACCTCGACCCGACCCACCCACAGGATGCCGACAGCTATTACCACAGGCGTCTGCGCCAGACCGTCATCCCCAACCAGGTACGCATTCTGGAGGCAGCACGAAAGGCCGGCTGCGAGGTGCTGCACACGATCATCGAAAGCCTGACGCTCGACGGCCGCGACCGCTCGCTGGACCACAAGCTCTCCGACATGCACGTGCCGAAGGGCTCACCCGAGGGACAGGTCATTCCGGAACTGGCGCCGGTCGACAACGAGATCGTGCTGCCGAAGACGTCGTCGGGCGTCTTCAACTCGACCAACATCGACTACGTCCTGCGCAATCTCAACACCCGCTACCTGATCATCGCTGGCGTCATCACCGACCAGTGCGTCGACATGGCGGTACGTGACGCCGCCGACCGCGGCTACCTCGTCACCGTGGTCAATGACGCCTGCGCCACCTACAGCGAGCAGCGCCATGACGCGGCCCTTCGCGCCTATTCGGGCTACTGCTGGACGACCGACACCGACACCGTCGTCAGCCGCCTGAACAGCCTGCGCCAGGCCTGAGCGCGCGCAGAAAAACAAGACTGGAGGGGAACCCATGACCGAAACCAACAATGGCAAGGTGGCCGCCGAACTGATGGAGCTCGCCACCTTCGTCACCACCGACATCGCCGGCATCACCCGCGGCCGTAGCTTCGCTGCGACCGAAATCGACAGCTATCTGCGCAAGGGCGTCGGCTGGGTGCCGGCCAACCTGGCACTGACACCCTTCGACCTGATCGCCGAAAACAATCCATGGGGTTCGGCCGGCGACCTGCGGCTGATGGCGGATCCAAACAGCAAGGCGCGCGTCACCTGCCTGCCCGACGAAACGCCGCTGCATTTCTACCACGCCGACATCACCGACCTTCAAGGCAATGCCTGGGACTGCTGCGTGCGCAGCTTCTTGAAGCAGACGCTGAAGGAATATGAAGAGATCGGCCTCAAGGTCATTTCCGCGGTCGAGCAGGAATTCCAGCTCCTCGGCGTCGACTGGCCGGACGCCCCCTCCTTCGGCCTGCGCGCCCAACGCCGCGCCGAGCCTTTCGGCTCGCTCTTGATGACCGCACTTGAAGAAGCCGGTGCCGAGCCGGAAATGTTCCTGCCGGAATACGGCAAGGACCAGTTCGAAATCACCTGCCGTCCCGCCGACGCGCTGACCGCCGCCGATCGCGGCGCCACCATCCGCGCGATCACCAAGGAAGTCGCCGCCCTCTTCGGCTGGAATGCGAGCTTCGCGCCGAAGACCGCCTCGAATGGCGTCGGCAACGGCGTGCACCTGCATGTGAGCTTCACCGATCTCGACGGCAATCCAGTGACCTTCGACGCGGCGCGCCCCGGCAGGCTCTCCAAGATCGCTGGCGCCTTTGCCGCCGGCGTCATCAAGCATCTGCCGGCGCTGACCGCCTTTACCGCTCCATCGGTGCTTTCCTACATGCGGCTCGTGCCGCACCATTGGAGTGCGGCCTATACCTGCCTCGGTGAAAAGAACCGCGAAGCGACACTGCGGATCTGCCCGACACTGGACTTGCCCGGCAGCAATCCGGCCAAGCAGTTCAACATGGAGTATCGGGCGGCCGACGCCTGCGCCAGCCCCCATCTTTCGCTGGCTGTCCTCTTGAAGGCCGGGCTCGAAGGCATCAGGGCCGGGCTCGAGCAGCCGCCCCTGATCAATTCCGACCCGTCCGATTTCTCGGCGGCAGAACAGGAGAAGCTCGGCATCCGTCGCCTGCCCGCAAGCCTGCCGGAAGCGCTGGACACGCTCGCTGCCGATCCTGTCGTCACCGGCTGGTTCTCGCAAGACTTCCTTGCCTGCTACATGGCGATGAAGCGCAAGGAGATCGACATCGTCGACGGGCTCTCGCCGGACGAACTCTGCGCCCGCTATGCGGCGGTCTACTGATTGATGGATGGGCAGCCCATGACCTCGACAACGGCCATCAAGAGCCCCGAACAGGGCGCGCGACACGACCCGAGCGCGCCGCTGCTTTCGATCGACGAACTGCCGCCCTATGCGGTCTTCAATCCGGACGGCACCTCGCCGATCCTGCTTTTGTGCGAACACGCCTCCAACCGGATGCCGCGCGCGCTCGGCGATATGGGGCTGCCGTTGCACGAGCGCCAGCGCCACATCGCCTGGGATATCGGCGCCATGGCGCTGGCCCAGCATTTGAGCCTCAGCCTCGATGCGCCTTTGTTCTTCACCAACTATTCGCGGCTGGTGATCGACTGCAACCGGCCGCTTTCCGCCCCCTCGATGATCCCCGAGATCAGCGAGACGACGGAAATTCCCGCCAACCAAAGCTTAAGCGACGAAGAGCGGCAGCAGCGGATCGACACCCTGTTCACGCCTTTTGCCGACGCCGTCAGCCGCCGTCTTGACCGGCTTGAAGGCGAAGGCAAGCGGCCCTTCGTCGTCGGCATCCACAGCTTCACGCCCGTCTATTTCGGCAAGCCACGCCCCTGGCAGGCGGGCATTCTTTATCGCGACGCGGTCGATTTCGCCGGCGCGCTGATCCGTGAACTGGCGAGCGAACGCGAACTGACGATCGGAGACAACGAGCCCTACAACATCCACCCGGACGAGGATTACACAGTGCCGGTCCATGCCGATGCGCGCGGGCTTCCGGGTGTTCTGGTCGAGGTGCGCCACGATCTGATCGACACGCATGCGGGCGTCGCCGCCTGGGGCGAACGCCTGACCCGCTGTCTGAAAGCCAGCATCGGGGAAATCCGGTGACCGCACTCTACGAGAGAGACCAAGCGGCAATCGCCAACCTGCAGAAGCTGCGCTTCTTCCCGCTTGCCGTGACCGGTGGCCGCGGCGCGCGGGTGATCGAGGAAAGCGGCCGTGAACTGATTGACCTCTCCGGTGCCTGGGGCGCAGCAAGCCTTGGCTATGGCCACCCGGCGCTGGTCGAGGCAGTCTGCGGTGCTGCGGCAAATCCCGCCGGCGCCAGCGTTTTGTCTGCGGCCAACGGACCGGCAACGGCGCTTGCCGAAAAACTGCTCGCGGCCTTTCCCGGGGCGGGCGACAACAAGCTCTGGTTCGGCCATTCCGGATCCGACGCCAACGAGGCGGTCTTCCGCGCTGTCACCAAGGCGACGGGACGATCGGGCGTCATCGCCTTCGTCGGCGCCTATCATGGTTGTACCGTGGGTTCGATGGCCTTTTCCGGGCATAGCGTGCAGTCGGGCGCGGCCAAGGCAGAGGGACTGCTGTTGCTGCCCTACCCCGATCGCTACCGCCCCTATCGCGACGATCCCACGGGTGGCGCGATCCTCGCGGAATTGCGGCAGCGGCTTGAGGCGGCGCCCGAACATTTCGCCGCCGCCTTCGTCGAGCCGATCCAATCAGATGGCGGCCTGATCGTCCCGCCGCCCGGCTTTTTCAAAGCCTTTGCCGCGATCTGCCGTGAATACGGCATTCTTGTCGTCTGCGACGAAGTGAAGGTCGGGCTTGGCCGCAGCGGTCGCCTGCACTGCTTCGAGCACGAGGAGTTCGTCCCCGACATCCTGACCATCGGCAAGGGCCTCGGCGGCGGGCTGCCGCTTTCCGCCGCGATCGGTCCGGCGCGCATCCTTGATTGCGCCAGCGCCTTTGCCATGCAGACACTCCACGGCAACCCGATCTCCTGCGCCGCCGGACTTGCCGTTCTCGAAACCATTGAGCGCGAAGAACTTGCGCAGGAAGCCGAGCGCAAGGGCAAACTGCTGCGCGACGGCCTGGCAAGGCTTGCCCAACGATATCAACTGATCGGCGATATCCGCGGTCGAGGTCTTGCCTGCGGCGTCGATCTCGTCCTCGATCGGCAGACACGGGCGCCAGCGCGAACGGAAGCGGCGAAACTCATCTATCGGGCCTATGAACTCGGCCTCGTCGTCTACTGTGTCGGGATGAACGCAAACGTTCTGGAGATGACCCCGCCACTAACCATCCCGGACACCGATATCCGCCAGGCACTGGGCGTTCTGGAACAGGCCGTTGCCGAAGCAGGTGCCGTTCCCGATGACGTCGTCGCGCAGTTTGCGGGCTGGTGACCACAACAGCCTGCGCCCGCGAGGGCCAAGCTGCCATCATGAGCGCAACGGCGGCAAGCAGGACGGCACCGTCGCCCGGCTCGACGCTACAGATCGAAGGACGCAAGGATCGGGCAAGGACCCGACTTGTCAGTAGCACATTCCCCGACCAGTCGCTGCAAGGCTTTCCGCGCCTGTTGAAGCTCGGCGATCTTGGCATCCAGCGCACCAATGCGGTTTTTCGCAAGGTTTCGCGCTCTCTCCCTGTCTTCTCCAGAATCGAGATCGAGAAGCTCCTTGATCTCCTCGAGCGTGAAGCCGGCCGTTTGGGCCTGCCGGATGAACTGCAGGCGGCGGACGTCTCCGTCACCGTAATGGCGGATGCCCTCCAGCCTTCGTGGCGTGTCCAGCAACCCTCGCCGCTGATAGTAGCGGATCGTCTCCACGCCGACGCCGCCGGCTGCTGCAAATTTTCCGATCGTCAGTTCCATGGGCTCTTGACTCCGTACCATGGTACGGAACGTATGGTCGTGCCAACAGTTTCACAAGAGTAAAAGGAGACGTGGGATGTTGGACAAGACGAACCAAGGACAGGCGCGCAAGAAGGCCGTTCTCTATCGAATGGTCATGGGTGAGCATACCTGCCCCTATGGCTTGAAGGCGAAAGACCTGCTCAAGCGGTCGGGCTACGATGTCGACGACCGCCATTTGACAAGCCGCGAAGAGACCGACGCCTTCAAGGCACAGCACGGCGTGGCGACGACACCTCAGGTGTTCATCGATGAAAAGAGGGTCGGAGGGTACGACGACCTGAGAAGGTTTCTCGGAAAGCCGGTCGCTGACCCCAAGGCCACGAGCTACCGCCCTGTCGTCGTTCTGTTCGCCTTGACGGCCTTGATGGCGATGGCCGCCAGCTACGCAGTCGACGGCAGCCCGTTCACGCTGCGCGCGGGCGAATGGTTCATCGCCTTCTCGATGGTCGTGCTTGCGCTCCTGAAGCTCCAGAACGTCGAAGGTTTTGCGACGATGTTCCTGAACTACGACTTGCTGGCGAAGCGCTGGGTTCCCTACAGCTACATCTACCCCTATGCCGAAGGCCTCGCCGGGGTCCTGATGATAGCGGGAGCGTTGAACTGGCTGTCGGTTCCGGTCGCGCTGTTTATCGGAACGGTGGGAGCCGCATCGGTCTTCAAGGCGGTCTACATCGACAAGCGGGAACTGAAGTGCGCCTGCGTCGGCGGATCCAGCAACGTTCCTCTCGGCTTCATCTCTCTCACGGAAAACCTGATGATGATTGCCATGGCCGTCTGGATGGCCGCTGCCTCGTTCGGCTTCGCGGTCGGACACGCCATGTAGCGACCCTGTTCCGATCGGCGGCAACGCGCCCAATGGGCGGTTGCACCGATCGGACATCGCATTCAGCAGAAGCCTCACAGAAAGCAGGCCGGATCACAGCCAGGTTTCGGATCGCAAATACGATGTGCGTCTGCCGCCGCGGGTGAAGCGATCGCCTATCGGAACAGGCGGTCGACGTAGTCGCGACCGAGGCCGACTTTCTCATAGTGGTCGCGACAATGCGCGATGTAATTATGCACGTCGAAGAAGCCGTCCGGCTCGCCATTCTCGTCGAGCCAGATTAGCGGCCCCTTGACCTGGAAGAACACCTTCATCGGCTGTTCGTGTTCATAGGCAACCAGGGTATGGCCCTCTCCCGGCGTCTCATAGACGAAATCGCCGGCCGTTGCCGTCCAGTCGTGTTCCAGGTAACCCCACTTGCCCGAGATTGTGTAGGCGAAGACTTCGTGGGGATGGTAGTGGCGGTTTACCAGCCCCGCCTTCTTCGCCATCAGGATATCGCACCACTTGTTCTGCGTCGGCGAGATCCAGAGCGGCCGTGACGACACGGTTTCGGTAAAGGGCACATAAAAGCGCTCGTCCTCCGTCGCCGCATTTTCCAGGTAGACCTCGGGCAAGGCATCCGGCTGGAACACCTTGGTGATCGGCTTCAGGTCCTTCCAGAATTCCGTTGTCGCAAGCTCAGGCATGATGTCCTCCGGGTTTGGTCCAGTGCTCAGGCGCGCACGTGCACGTTCAGCAACGCGGCGCCCCGGTTGGTATCGATGTGGTTGATGGCGCGCTTCAGCGCTGCTGCCAGTTCCTCCCCGCGGCTGACGGTTTCGGCATGGGCATTGCTAGCCTCGGCGACCTTGGCGAAGTCGGGAACTGGAGATAGCGAGGTGAGCGGCATCCGGTTTGCTTTGGCGGCATAGCCTTCTGGATAGACGCCGAGCACCGACTGGCGCACGGCACCCCACTCCGCATTGTTGAGGATGACGATGAGGATCGGCAGAGCCAGCGCCTCGGCGATCTGGTGGCAGGCGGCCGGATTGGAAAAGATGTAAGAGCCGTCACCCATCGTCGCGACGATCAGCCTGTCGCGGTCGGCCAGCTGCATGCCGAGCGCGGCTGGAAACGCCCAGCCGAGACCGCCGGAATGCGGCTCCTGATACCAGGCGCGCGGATGATCGAGCCTGATCGGCGCAAGAGGGCAGCCAAGCTCGGAAAGCACGGTCGCCTCGCGGCCGGCAATCGCCTCCGACAGTTTCAGGCTCACCCATTCCTTCGTCATGGGATCGGCCATGCCGGCGACCGCCCTCGCCTCCGTCGCGTCTCGGGCGGCGCGATTGGTTGCGGCCACGCGCCCGCGGCGCGCCTCGACCTCGGCTGGCACTGGAAATTGCCGCAAGGCATCCTGCAGTGCCAAGAGCCCCGCATCGATGTCGCAGGCGATCGTCACGTCGGAACGGAAGTAGCGAACGGGGAACCGCTGGAACAGCGGATCCTGCCCGAGCTGGATCACCTTGCAGCCGGGTTTGAGCCGATGGATATCCGGCGACCACGGCGCCAGCGCATCGATGACGAGGATGACGTCGGCATCTTCCACCAGCGCTTTCGGATCGGCGGCGGCCGCCATCGGATGATCGGTGGCAATGGCAAGCTGGACAGCCCAGTACTGGCAGACAGGAATGCCGCGATCGAACGCAAGAGACGACAGGGCGTGAAAACCGGCTTCGGAGCCCGCCCCGCGTTGGGCGACAATGAGCGGGTTTTGAGCCCCGGCGAGCAGTTGGGCCGCCGCGGCGATCGCCTCTGCCGACGGCGCATGTACGGCCGGCTTCATCGACAGCGGCTCGGCAAGCCCGTCGCTCGGACAGGGGCGGCAGAGCACCTCGCGCGGCAGGCTCATATAGACGGGGCCGCGCGGCGTCGACGTGGCAATGGCATAGGCCCGGTCGACCATTTGAGGCACGTGTTCGGCAAAGCGCAGCTCGTCGTCCCACTTGACCGCCTCGCGCACCAGCGCCGCCTGGTCGCGCATCTCCTGGCCCCAGCCGATCGGCACCGTGCGCGAACCAAGCTGACCGCGCTCGGTGACCGGCGTCTTACCGGAAAACAAGAGGACCGGGATGTGCTCGGTGGCTGCATTGATCGCGCCGATCGCGCAATTGGCGAGCCCGACATTGGTGTGGGCCATGACCGCCTGCGCCCGTCCGGTCGCCAGATAGTAGCCATGCGCCATGCCCATTGCCGCGCTTTCGTGCGGCATGACGATCGCCTCGGGCAAGGCCACACCCTTGGCTTCAGCCTCAGCCAACCCCTCGATGATCGGCGGGAAGTCCGTTCCGGAATTGGCGAAGATGTAGTCGACGCCAACCGCTTTCAGACGTGCGAGCAAGGCGCCGCCTGCCGTCATCGTCCTTGTATCCTGTTCGCCGTTCTCACTGGCCAAAGTGCGCTCCCTTGCGTTGTCAGCAGCTCATGCCGCCATCGACCATCAGCGTCGTTCCGGTGACGAAGCTCGACTGATCAGAGGCGAGGTAAAGCACCGAACGGGCAATCTCGTCTGGCGTTCCATGCCGCCCGAGCGGGATCATCCGGTTGAAGAATTCGGTTCCGTCTTCGCCGATCGCAGCTCCCAGGCCCTGTTCGACCGCAAGCTGGAAACCGTTGTCGATCGGGCCGGGGTGAATGGTGTTGACCCGGATGCGCCGCGGCGCCAGTTCCTTAGCCAGGCAGCGCATCAGGCCGACCTGCGCATGTTTGGCGGTGATGTAGGCGTAGACGCCGGCATCGCCCCGGGTGGCTGCCACCGACGAGGTGATGACGATGCTGCCGCCGTCGCGCATTGCCGGAACCGCATGTTTTGCGGCGAGGAACGCGCCCTTCACATGTACGGCCTGGACCGCGTCGAACACATCGTCGGGATAATCGGCGATCGGCGCCACAGTGCCGAAATTTCCGGCATTGGAGACCAGCACGTCGATCGGCCCGAAGCGGGCGACGGTTTCGCCGACATAACGCTGCGTCTCGGCCCTGTCGGAAACGTCAGCCGCGATGAGCAGGATACGATCGCGCGGCAAGCCTTCCGCCGCAGTCTCCAGTGATGCCATGGAGAGATCGACAAGGGTGACCTTGGCGCCTTCGGCCAGAAACAGCCTGGCACAGGCAAGGCCAAGGCTGCCGGCCCCGCCGGTCACGATGCAGGTCTTGCGTTCAAGTGCTGGCACGTGGCGGATCTCCTTTCGAACGCATCTGTTGCCGTCCTTCCCGGGAAGCCGCGTCCACCATCAAGGGACGCGGAGCGGGCGGTCGACGTGCACTCAGATCGGGTAGTGGATCGGACCGTCCTGGATCGTGACCCATCGCAGCTCGGTGAACTCGGCGATGCCGGCCTTGCCGCCGAAGCGGCCGTAGCCGCTTTCCTTGACGCCGCCGAACGGCATCTGCGCCTCGTCATGGACCGTCGGTCCGTTGATGTGGCAGATGCCGGATTCGATGCGGCGGGCGACGGCCATCGCCCGGTTGACGTCGCGACCGAAGACGGCCGAGGACAGGCCGTATTCGGTGTCGTTGGCGACCCGGACGGCTTCGTCGACCGACCCGACACGCACCACAGAAACCACCGGCCCGAAGCTTTCCTCGCCATAGATACGCATGGACGGAACGACACGGTCGAGCAGGATGGCATCGACGATCGTGCCGTTGATGCCGCCGCCTGCGGCAAGGACGGCGCCCTTCGACATGGCGTCGCGAACGAGCGCATCGATGCGCTGCGCGGCGTGGGCGTCGACGACGGAGCCGAGCGGCGTTTCGCCCTTGCGCGGGTCGCCTGCCGTAAGCGTCTTGACCTTGGCGGCCAGCGCGTCGACGAAGCGGTCGGCAATCGCATCGTCGACGACGATGCGTTCGGTCGACATGCAGATCTGGCCCTGGTTCATGTAGGCGCCGAAGGCGGCCGCAGCGACCGCCTGGTCGAGGTCGGCATCATCGAGCACGACGAAGGGCGCCTTGCCACCGAGCTCGAGCAGCGCCGGCTTCAGGTGGCGCCCCGCCGTTTCGGCGATGATGCGCCCGACGCGCGTCGATCCGGTGAAGTTGACGCGCCGCACGGCCGGATGGGCGATCAGCGCCTCGACGATCGCGCCGGCGTCTTCCGGTGCGTTCGACACGGCATTGAGCACGCCATCGGGCAGGCCCGCCTCGTGCAGCGCGTCAACAATCAAACGGTGGGTTCTGGGGCAGATTTCCGATGTCTTCATCACGACGGTGTTGCCGCAGGCAAGCGGCATGGCGATGGAGCGCACGCCGAGAATGACCGGCGCATTCCACGGCGCGATCGAGAGCACCACGCCGGCCGGCTGGCGGACCGCCATGGCAAGGCTGCCCGGCCGGTTGGAGGGGATGACCTCGCCGGAAATCTGCGTCGTCATCGAAGCGGCTTCGCGCAGCATGTCTGCGGCAAGGCCGACATTGAACATCGCCCAACCCGCCGTTGCGCCGGTTTCGGCGGCCATCGCAGCGACGAATTCCTCTGCCTTTGCCTGCAGGCGGTCTGCGGCGGCAAGCAGCAGCTTGCGGCGCTCTCGGGGACCGGTTGCCGCCCAGGCCGGGAAAGCCTTCGCCGCGGCGTTCACCGCGAGCCGCGCATCGTCGATGCTGGCGGCCGCCACCTTCGAGGCCACCTCGCCCGAGATGGGGTTCAGTCGCTCGAAGAAGCGCCCGTCCGCAGCCTCGATCTCGGCGTTGTTGATCTTCAATCCCAGCATGTTCATGGGTTTCTCCTTGTCGAAATTTCAGACGGCGGCGCCGAGGAACGCGCGCTGGACAGCGGCATCGTTCATCAGCGCCTGTGCGGTGCCTTCGCCGGTGATGCGCCCCGCTTCGGCGAGGTAGCCGCGATCGGCGATCGATAGGCTCATCTTGACGTTCTGCTCGACGATCAGCAGCGCAAGCCCCGCCTCGCGGATCCGTCCGAGACTGGCGAAGAGTTCGCCGACGACGACCGGTGCGAGCCCCAGGCTCGGTTCGTCCAGCATCAGAAGGTCCGGCTTCGACATCAGCGCGCGGCCGATTGCCACCATCTGTTGCTCGCCGCCAGACATGGTGTTGACGTATTGGCGCATTCGGTCGCGCAGTTTCGGGAACAGCTCATAGACAAAGGCCTGACGGTCGCGCGCGCCGTCTCTTGCCCGCCTTGCATAGGCGCCAAGGGCGAGGTTCTCCTCGACCGTGAGATCGCCAAAAACGCCGCGCCCCTCCGGTACCAGTGCGATGCCGGCGTCTACCACATCATGCGCTGGGGTACCGGTAATATTGCGGCCGTCAAAGGTGATGCGCGCACCGGCGTCCGGCCGGACCAGGCCGGCAATTGCCTTGAGCAACGACGATTTACCGGCACCGTTGGCGCCGAGGATGACGACCGTTTCGCGTCGGCCGACCTGGAGCGACAGGTCGCGAAGCGCAACATGGCGTCCGTAGTGCAGGCAGAGATTGCCGACTTCAAGCATGGCCATCTCCAAGATAGGCTTTGACGACCTCGGGATCGGTCAGCGTCTCGGCCGTCGGCCCATCGGCGATCTTTCGCCCGGCATTCATGACGACGCAACGGCCGCAAAGGGCCCGGATGGCATCCATCACGTGCTCGACGAGCAGGATGGTGATGCCGCGATCGGCAACTCCCTGGATCAGGTCGATGCCGGTGCGAAGCTCCGTCGGATTGAGGCCTGCGAGCCATTCGTCGAGCAGCAACAGTTCGGGCTCTGAAGCCAGCGCGCGGGCAAGCTCCATGCGCTTCTGGTCGATGTAGGTCAATTCCTGCGCGCTCTGGTCGGCCCTTTGCGCAAGGCCGACCTCGGCAAGCCGGGCAAGCGCCTCGCTGCGGGCCTCATCCCCCCAAAGCTTCCGCCGGCCGAAGGCGAGCGCGGCGATGACGTTCTCGGCGACGGTCAGCGACGGCAGTCCACGAACCAGCTGGAAAGTCCGAGCAACCCCCTTCAAGGCGATCCGGTTCGGCGCCAGACCGGAAATGGTGTTGCCGTTGAGCGTTATCGTTCCGCCAGACGGCGCGAGGTGCCCCGAAATCATGTTGAGCACGGTAGTCTTGCCGGAGCCATTCGGGCCAAGCAACCCGACGATTTCGCCTTTGGTCAGGGAGAACGACGCGGCGTTGACCGCGGTCAGTCCGCCAAAACGCTTCGTCAGTTCGGAAATGGTCAGGATCTCGCTCATTGTGCCCCTCCTGCGGCCGGCTTGATGGCCGGTCGGCGCCAGCGGCTCCAATGTTCTTCGGCAAAGGCGAGCACACCGCGCGGCAGAACGAAGACGATGGCGATAAAGAGAAGGCCGAGGATGATCGAATAGTGGTTCGGGAAATTGGCCGAGAGCCACTCGAACAACAGGAAGAGCGGCACCGCCCCGAAGATCGGGCCATAGAGCCGGTTGGCGCCACCGAGCAGGGCCATGATCAGCGTCAGGAACGACACCGTCGGGTTGAACGCGATGGAGGGTTCGACATAGGTCCATCGCGGCGCCTGGATCGCTCCGACCAGCGTGATGATCACCGAGCTCAATGCAAAGAGCGCAAGCTTCAGCCGGGCAATATCGATGCCGCAATGGCGCGCCACGACTTCGTCGTCGCCGATGACCTTCAGCGCCAGCCCGAAGCGGCTGCGACCGATCGCAAAGGACAAGAGGAAGGTCACGGTGGCAAGGGCGAGCAACTGCCAATAGATGCCCTCGGGCGTCACCGGCAGGAAGATGTAGCGGCCGAGCGTTCCCGTCATGTTGACCTCGTACCAGGTGACCAACTGGCGCACCAGTTCTGCAAGGCCGAAGGTGAAGATGACGAAATAGACCCCGGCAAGTCGCAACGTCGACAGACCGACGACGACCGCAACGACAAGGCCGATCGCGGCGGCAACGAGAAGCAGCAGCGGATAGCTGAGGCTTTCGCTGAAGACGGCGACCGTGTAGGCGCCGATGCCGAAGAAAGCGACGGTTGCGAGCGACACATAGCGCGTCGGGCCGGAGAACATCGCCCAGGCGGACGCAAGCGTCACGTAGCCGAGCATGCCGATCATCAGCGTTACGCCGTAAGGACCGACGAGGTAGGGAACGAAGGCCAGACTGCCGATCACCAAGGCGAAAAACAGGGCTGGCAAACGTGGAATACGGCTCATCGCGCAGCCCTCCCGAACAGGCCGGCGGGACGCCACAGCAGCACTACGAGGAAGATGGCATAGGTCGAGGCCAGCGTCAGGCCAGGATCGAGATAGGTGGCGACGAAGGTCTCGACGACGCCGAGGATGAGGCCGGCCGACAGTGCACCGGGAACGTTGCCGACACCGCCCATGATGACGACGATCAGCGCCTTCATGGTGAAGACGACGCCGGAGGTGGCGGTAAACGTCTGGTACATGGAAATTACCACACCGCCGACCGCGGCAAGTGCGCCGCCGAGCGCAAAGGCCAGGCGGGCCGCACGGTCGACATCGATGCCGACGAGCGGCGCCGAGCCAGGTGCGACCGAGACGGCGCGCAGCGCCGTTCCCCAGAGCGTGCGCGTGAGGACCAGATAGAGAGCACCTGCAAAGACGGTGGCCAGCACGAAGGCGAGCAGCCGGTTGGCAGCGATCGTGGTTCCGAACACATCGACGGCGATATTGAGATAGCTGTAGCTGGTGAAGTTTGCGCCGAAGGCGACGAGCAGCACGCCCTGGATGACGAAGAGCAGGCCGAAGGTCGCCAGGATGGAATCGATCTCGAGGCTCGCCTTGTCCTTCGCCCTTGCCACCAGCGGCCGCATCATCACGGCATAGATCAGATAGCCGAGGGCAAAGCCGGCGGGTGCAGCGACCAACAGGCCGAGCACCGGATTAAGCCCCCAGAAATTGAACAGGCTATAGGCTAGGAAGGCCGCAGCGATGATGATTTCGCCATAGGCGAGATTCATGATCCGCGCGATGCCGTATTGGAGCGTCAGCCCCATCGCGACAAGCGCATAGGTTCCGCCGAGCACGAGCCCGGACAAAAGGGCCGTGGCGAACATCGGCCTCCTCCTCTATTGCATTCTTTGGGACCGTCGCGATCGCGCGCCTGCCCCTTAGGATCGCCCCTCCCCGCGATGGGGATGGGGCTTGGCTCGCTTGGTTGACCAGGACGCCGGCACGGCGCGCCGCGGCGGCCTTCTGCTCGGCTCTACCCTGCGCAGTTTGCAGGCCGACGAGGTCTCAGGGCTACTTCCAGGCCTGGCGCGGCAGGACGGGTTTGCTCGCGCCCTCCCGGTCGCCCGGCGCCACGCCGACGAACTGGCCGTTCTGCCATTGTCCCGTCCACCAGAGCTTGCGCAACTGGTTGTCCTCGAACCGGGTTTCGCCGATGACGGTTTCAAACGTGCCGCTCGAAAGTTCGGCAGACACCGCCTCCCGGTCGAGACCCTTGCGCTTGATCGCCTCCTGCAGCATCTGCAGGCTGGCATAGGTGATGACGCTGCCCCAGTAATCAGGCGCGACTCCGGTGACGGCTTCGTGGCGCTTGCGATAGTCGGCATTGGCCGCGTTGTTCGGGTCGATGCCACCCAGGCTCATGATGCCGGTGGCATTGTCGCCGTTGTTCTTGCCGTAGACCGGAAAGCCGGTGCCAACCCCGAGATAGAGCACCTTGGGATTGAAGCTTACGACCTGCGCCTGCTGCGTCAGCGCGAAAGTATCCGGCGGATAGGAGAAGGCAACGAAGGTATCGGCGCCGCTTGCCTTCGCCTCATTGATCATCGGCGAGAAGTCGGAGGTGCCGACAGGATAGGTTTTGTCGTAGGCCACCTCGATGCCGGCTTCCTCGAATGCCGGGCGGGCGGCCGTGACCAGATCGATGCCGAAGCCGTCGGCAACCGAGACCATCGCTACCTTGGTGTTGATCGTGCCGGCCTTGCTGGTTTCGGCAAGGATCGCGGCGAGCGCCCGCGCATAGTCGTGGCCGCCGCCCAGCATCCAGAAGCTTTTCTTCCAGCGCTGCACGAATTGCGGCGCCTTGTCGGTGACGGCGGATACGGCGAGCTGCGGATAGCCGTAGCGGTCAAACAGCGGTGCGACGGCCAGGTTGAAGCCCGTGCCCCAGGGCACGAGCATGAAATCGACCTCGTCCTGGGTCGCCAGGCGCTCGACCGCCCGCACGACCTCTTCGGACGAGGAGCGGTCGTCATACTCGATGACTTCGATCGGCAGCTTCGAACCGTCGGGCAGCTCGAGGCCGCCGGCGTCGTTCACGTCCTTTACCCAAAGCTGGTAGTTCGGCAGCGTGGTAATGCCGGCACCGCCCGCGTTCGGCCCGGTCTTCGAGATCGCATAACCGATCTTCACGGACTTGCGGTCCTCAGCCATCGCCGTGCTGGCGACGCCGCTGGCGAGCATGATCACGGCGAGCGCCGTCGTTCGCAGGACTTGCCTGCGTCGAAAGGTTTTCATGATTCTCCTCCCATTTGCCCGCGTGGTGCGAGCCCCGTCGTCATGCTCGCCTGGTGCCCGTTCTCCTCCGGCATCCAGAAGCTGTATTCGACCATGTCAGGCTAATACCGGCACTGTCGCTACGGAATAGACTTTTACAAGAGATACTTGTACTTTTCACGGAAACCGGGATCACAATGTGACGCCAGCCTCCAGCACCTCCGCAACGAACCCGTCGAGCACTCGCCCCGCCGGCCCAACTGAGGCAAGGGTGTTCAAGGCGGCCCTGTCGCAGTCGGAATGGACGTTCCGCGGGACCCGTAACCGGATCTTCGTCGTGCTTTCGGGCGGTGGCCATATCCGCCTCGGTCGGCATGACGTTCCGCTATCCGGCCCGGCGATCGTGTGGGCGCCGGCCGGCGAGACAGGATCCGTCCTGTTCGACGCGGGCGCCGAGGGGGCGTCGCTGGCTATTCCCGATCTTGTACTCGGCTCGGCGATGCCGACAGGCGCCGTCTTTGCCCAGGTGCGCGAAGCGATCGCTCGCCCGATCCTTGGCGCCCGTATCCCGGTCGCGGCTGCCCGCCAGTTGTCCCAGGCGTTGCAAGCCATAGAACAGGAACTCAGCGCCAACGAGCCCGGCGCACAGGAAGTCATCCGCCATCAACTGGCGCTGGTGCTGATCTCCATCTGGCGGCTGGCAAACCCCGGTCACGACCGACCGCAACCGTCCCCGCGGGCGATCGTGCGCAGCTTCGTCCATCTCGTGGAATTGCACATTCGCGACCACTGGTCGATCGGCGCCTATGCCGAGGCGCTCGGCGTGACCGCCGACCGGCTGAACACTGCGACCCGGCGAGCGACCGGGCGAACCCCGATGGAACTCATTCACGAGCGGCTGATGACGGAAGCCTCGATCCTGCTCGACAATTCCGGCCTGCAGGTTTCGGAAGTGGCAGAAGCACTCGGCTTCAAGGACGCCGCTTATTTCAGCCGGTTCTTCAAGCGCATCGCGGGCGTGTCGCCCCGCGCCCATCGCGCCGGCGCCGCCTTGAAGAGGAGCGACGTCAACACGAATTACGCGGCCTGGCCGTGAGCCTCAGGCAGTGTCGGGTGCGCGGTCGTCCGGATCCGGCGCGGTTGCCGATCTGCGGCGGTTTTGCTAGGTGTGCAACCAACGAATATTGAGGCGGATGTGGTAAAGTTTGGAAATTCCGCAGCCCTTACAAGGATCTACAATCGGGCTGTAATCCTCGACGCGCTTCGGCGGACGGAAAGTCTATCGCGGGTCGAGCTTGCAAGGTTGAGCGGCCTGACGCCACAAGCCGTAAGGAACATTGTCGAAGACCTGTTGGCCGAAGGCTTCGTCAAACAGATCGGCAGGCGCAAGGGGCTTCGGGGTCAGCCGCAGATCGAGGTCGCCATTAATCCCGACCGCGGCTATTCGCTCGGCTTTCACGTGACCGGGTGCGAATGCCGGTACCTGGGCACCAATCTGGTCGGAGACGTCGTGTTCGAGGGCGGCGCCTTCAAGCTCGCGTCGGACGCGGCGGAAATACGCCGTTCCCTGGAACAAATAGAAGCGGCCTGTTCGCAAAGCATGCAAGACAGGGCGCGGCTTGGCGTCGGGATCGCGGTCTCGGCCCCGCTTGCCATGCCACGGCATCGCGAGCCGCATTCGGATTATCTCGAGCAAGTCCGCACGATCCAGCATTTCTTCGGCCCGGACACGTGGATCGAGAATGACGCGAATGCAGCCGCGATGGCGGAAAATCTCTCAGGTACGGCCAAGGAACGAAGCGACTTCCTTTACATCTTCATTGGCGCCGGCGTCGGTGGCGCGATCGTGCGCGACAGCAAGCTGCAGCGCGGCTATCGCGGGAACGCCGGCGAATTCGGTCACATCCTCGTGGACCCGAACGGCCCTCAATGCCACTGCGGCAACAGGGGCTGCCTGCACACCTACCTGTCGCTGGCCGAATTCGGCGATCGGATCGATCGCCTGGGTTCCGACGACGGCGAGATCAAAGCCTGGCTTGCAAGGGCGGTCCCTCCCCTCACGCGCGCCATCGTGACGTTGGAAAACGCATTCGACCCCGATCGGATCATTCTGGGCGGAACGGCGCCCGGCTGGTTGCTGGAGTTGCTTCTCGCGGGCGTTCAGGAAATCCTGCCGTCGACTTGCACGGACGAGGCTCATCAAAGGGTCGAGATTAGCAGGTTGGGCACCACGAGCGCGCTTTTGGGCGCATCCGCTCTTCCTCTCTTGAACCTGATGACGCCGCACCCGGATCTGCTGACGAAGCAATCGCTCGAGGGGATGAGGTAGGCAAGTGGCGCCGTTGCCAGCCGACGCGATCACATTGTTTCAGCCGGCTCCCGGATATGTCAGCGCTGAAAATCAGCGCAACAGGGATTGGACATAACCAACCACGTCGACGTCTGGATCTGCCAGGATGTCCCTGGAAGGAGAAATGCCGCGTGCGAGAAGCTTCTTCCCCATCACAAACGATTTGCCATCGTTGATGGCGTCGACCGCGAGAAACCGTTCCTTGTCGAAGTACCAGACCGAACACGCGTCGGCAGCCTTTCCAACGCGCGACAGGACGTCGGTGTAGCCCGTGTTCAGTCCGGCGATCTGCAGCTTCGCATCATATTGATCGGACCAGAACCAGGGCACTGGTACATAGGGTTTCGGGGAACCTGCAATCGATGCTGCAGCAGCGTCGGCGAGGTCAATCGCGTTCTGTACGCACTCCAATCGAACCGTGCCTTGACCGTACGGAAAGGCGGCGCAATCTCCGACTGCGTAGACGTTTGGATCCGAGGTTCTGCCGAAGGCGTCGACCAGGATACCGTTCATCACGGCGAGCCCGCATCCTTCTGCCAGGCCGATGTTCGGGGTGATCCCAATTCCAACGATTGCGAAATCGATGGGCAGGATGGAGCCATCGCTCATTTCGGCTTCGGCGACACGGCCGTTGTGGCCGACGAAGCGAACAAGGCCAGTGCTCTCCTTGATGGAGACCCCATGGCGCACGTGAAGTTCTCTTAAAAAGTCTGATGTCGCCGATGATGCAACACGATTGAGAATCCGGGCGTCCGCCTCGATCACCGTCACGCTCAGGCCGAGTTCAGCGCCAACGGCGGCAGCTTCCAGGCCGACATAGCCGCCACCGACGACGAGCATGGTCTTTCCAGGTATCATTTCAGGCATGAGCCGATCGGCATCCGCCTTGTTCCGCGCCACATAGACACCGCCCAGGTTTCCCCCGAGGGTCGCCGGCCAGGTCCGTGGAGATCCGCCCGTTGCCAGAACGAGCGTTCCATAGGCACGCTCTTCGCCGGTGTCGCACGTGACACGTTGCCGGTTGCGATCGATGTGGTCGACCCGTGTCCCGGTCAAGATTTCGATGCCGAGGCCGGCGTACCAACTCGCGGGCCTGAGCAAGATGTCGGTGAGAGAAGCACCGCCCAGCAGGTAGCTCTTCGAAAGCGGCGGTCTTTGGTAAGGCAGCACTGCTTCGTCGGCAATGATCGTGATCGGCCGCTCGACCTTGAGCGCCCTCAACCTGGAAGCCGCAGCAACGGCAGCCTGGCCGCCACCCACTATCACTATCGCACTCACGGTTCTGCCATCCCTTCTGAGCCAAAAGCTCGACGGTCGTTCCTGGTTATCCCTGCACTTCGGGGACGCGCACGGTCAGCCCGTCCAGCTCGGGCTTCAACTTGATCTGGCAGGCAAGTCGGCTTCGCGGCGTGAGGTTTTCCGACAATGACAGCATGTCGGCTTCATCGTCGGCGATCGATGGAAGTCTTGCCATCCAGTGCTCGTCGACGTGGACCTGGCACGTCCCGCAACCGCATGTTCCACCACAGTCGCCAAGGATGCTCCCGACGTTGTTGGCCAGCGCCAATTGCATGAGGCTGCCCACGGGCTCGGTCAGCACGACGCATTGCTCACCGTTCGATTGGATGAATTTCACTTCGATCATTGGCGCCTCAGTAAAGTGTTCGTTGATCGCCGACGCGGATCTTTTCCACCATCTCGTCCTTGTCGAGACCGGCAATCTGATCCGCAAGGATCGCACCGAGTGGCGGAAAATCTTCGCGCGTTGCAAAGGTTGCCGGATTCCAGAGTTTCGAACGGATGACCGCCTTGGAGCAGTGAAAGAACACTTCCCTGACATGCACCCGGATCGCCACGCGCGGCGCCCTGCCCTGAATGGCAAGGGCTTCGAGCGCGTCGCCGACCACGATGTCGGCAACGCCGTTGACGCGAAGGATCTCGCCCAGGCCAGGCACAAGAAACAGGCATCCGACCACGGGATCAGCGAGGATGTTTTCCATGGTGTCGAGCCGGTTGTTGCCAGGGCGGTCGGGGATAAGGAACGTGTTTTCATCCAGCACGTGGACGAACCCCCTTGGATCCCCGCGTGGCGATACGTCTCCACCCGCCTGGCTGCGTGTGCCGATCAAGGCAAACGGAGACAGCGAGAGAAATTGAAGACAGTGTTTGTCGAGCCGGGTGAGTTGTTTGCTGACAACCAACGCCTCGGGCGCGGGAAACATCTGTCGCAGTTCAGTTTGGTCGATTGAGCGCATGCCTTGCCCTCCCCTTGAGCGCAAGGAGTGTCAAAAAACCGACGCCTCGTCAATAAAGAAAAACAATTGTTTTATTATTATGCGCTCGGTATGGTCGCCGAAGACCAACTCCCGGCCAATGGAGCGGATAATGCATGTCATCGAAACCAACAGCGCGAAGCTAACGTTCAATCCGCAGGGCGGTCATCTGGAGGAGGTCGCCTTTGGGAGCAGGGCCGACCGGATACGACCGATGCACCGTGCACCCTGGCGCACAGGCGAGGACAATGGGGGCCGGCCGGAGCGTGTACCCGCAGCCATGGGCCAAAGCCTTGCCAGTCTTTCCGGTGATTTTTTCTGCGCGCCGTTCGGGCACGATGACGTCAGCGGTACCGTCGAACACGGCTTGACCGCCAACGGGGTCTGGCTGGAGGAGAGCTTCCAGACAGATGCCGACGGTACGGTTACAGCGATCTTCCGGCTTGACGGACAAGTTGCTGGCGCCGCTGTATTCAAGGAGCTGACGCTCAAGCCCGACCAGCCGATTGTCTATCAGCGTCATCGTTTCGTCGGGGGCTTCGGAATGCTTCCCGTCGCACACCATCCAATGGTCCGGATAACGGGAGAAGCATCTCTGAACTTCTCGCCGAAAGCTTTCGGGGCAACGCCCGAACATGCCGTGGAAACCGACCCGCAACGCGGAAACTCGGCACTTATGTACCCTCAAGAGTTTGTCGATCTGACCAGCGTGCGACTGAAGGGAGGCGGCGCGGTGGACCTGAGCGTTCAGCCGGGTCCGCCCGATTCCGAGGACTTCCTGATCCTCGCGGAGGAGCCGAACTCGACCATGGGATGGACCGCAGTGTCGGCGCGTGATGACGGATTCTTGTTTTTCTCTGTCAGGGACCCGCGGGTCTTGCCATTCTCGATGCTTTGGATGAGCAACGGGGGACGTCACTACGAGCCCTTCTCGGGCCGACATCGGGGCGTGCTGGGACTGGAGGAAGGATGCACCTTCTTCGGCTACGGTCGCGAGGCAAGCAGCCGACCGAACTGGCTGAACGAGCGGGGTTACCCGACGGCAATCGAGCTTGTGCCGGACGGGGAAGTCGCCATCGGCTTTGCATTCGGCGCCATCCGCCTGCCCGATGGCTGGCGTGCCGTTTCCGACATCGGCGTTTCGCGCGAGAACCTGATCATTTCGTCGGACACGGAGGCAACGGTCGAGTTGCCTTTCTGGATGGACGGCGTCTTCTCCCGGTAGGCGTTAGAACAGCAACTCGCCCATGGAGAGCCGGCGAAGCGCCAGGCAGACATTGGCGACCAGCGCCTCCTTTTTGGGGCCACGATCCGGGTAGCGGGTCATGTTGTCGCCATTGTGCATGAAGACATAGCCTCCACGCCCCGTCGTCGTCGGATACTGCCAAAGCCAGTCCGCAGGCTTCGGGTCGCCCTCCGGTCCGACATCTGTCAGCCAGATCGCTCCGGGGGGCGGATCGCTCCAACCTCTCGCATATTGCCCGAATATGCCTTCCCAGCCATCGAAGTCGTCGCCGAGATCGGCGAAGATGCCGAACCGGTCGTTGCGCACCCGTACCTTGATGTTGGTGAACGGACGCGGCGAGACCGCATGGAAGGGGGCCATGAACGGCAGCCATGGCTGGCACGGCTCGGCGCAGATGACGAGGTTTCCGCCACGGGAGAGGAACGCAAGGAGATCGTCAGCCCGGCTCTTCAGGAAGAATTCGTCGTGGCTGCTCGGAACATAGAGCGTGTCCGTCTTTTTCAGGAGTTCGGGGCCGAGTTCGTAAAGCGGCGAAAACGAGGTCTCAAAACCGGCACGTTCGAGACTTTCCTCGATCCAGGCGGGATGCCACTCCGAGGGCACATGCGAGCACTGCAGGTAGGTGAAGCGATTGTTCGACGGGCGCTCAATGCCGAGTTCACGGTTGAGCCAGGGATAGAAGGACTGAAGGAACCGCGTGGTCGCCGGCATGAAGCGCTGACCGTTGTGCGAATGGGGATCGAGCGTCGAAAGCAGCAGCCGCCCGCCGCTCGGCAGCGACGGAAAATCGAGAAACAGGCTGCCGCGGCCACCATCGATCTCAAGTATCGAGCGCGCGCCTTCCGGCACGTTATAGGATCCGCCCCAATGCCAGCTCATATGCGAAAGCGGAATACTGTCGGTGATCGGATGAAGCGGCTGTGTGAAGCTCACCTCCAGCCTTTCCCCTTTGGTCCACCACAGCCAGTCGCGGCAGTTTCCCGGCGTCCATTCAAGGCCAGGAATCTCGAGCCAGTCGGCATGCCCCTGCAGACTGACGACGAGAAAGCCGCCACCCTTCAGATAGGCATTCAGCTGCCGTCGGTGCGGGATCGGCGCGGCCGCATCCATCGCATCCGGCATGATGACCGCGGCGTAGGTCGAAAGGTCGAACCGAGGCAGGTCGTGGATATAGATGAGGTCGTCGACATAGTGGTTGAAGTCCTGGAAGCTTCGCAGCTGCCAACTGTTGCCCCAGTGGATATAGGCGATCCGCTTTGCGGCGTTGGGCATCACGTCAGCCATCAAAACGAGCTCCATCATGTCGAAAGACAGGGGCATAGGTATGCTTCGGCAGCCCATCGAAATCGGCGCGCGCAATCGGCAGGTCGTAGAGCGCCGTCAGGTTCTCGGCGCTCAGCGCCTCGGCCATCGGCCCTGAGACATACTTGCTGCCGCTTGTCATCAAAAGCACATCGCTGGCGATCTCGACTGCGTGCTGCGGCATATGGGTCGAAAACACGATCGTCATACCGTGCTCGTCCTTGAGGTGTTCGAGCAGGCTGAGGACCTTGTCCTGGTTCTTGTAGTCAAGCGCCGCACAGGGCTCGTCGAGCACCAGAAGATCACATTCCGACGAAAGCGCCTGGGCGATCATCACCAGCTGGCGCTGGCCGCCGCTCAAGGAATTGAACGATTGCCCCTCGAAATGTTCGATGCCAAGCAGGTGGAAATAATGCCGGACGATCTCGTAGTCTTTCTTGCCCGGCGCACCGAAGAGGCCAAGATGGCGCGCCCGTCCCATGAGTGCGATGTCGAAGGCCGAATAGGAAAACGGCGCCTCGAACAGTTGCGGCACGTAACCCACCTGCCCGCTGACGGAAAGCCGGCCGGATTTCGGCTTGATGATACCGATCAGCGTGTTGATGAGCGTCGTCTTGCCAACACCGTTGGCCCCAAGCACAGCAAGCACATGCCCACGCTCGAGGCGAAGGCTGTAATTGGCCAGAATGGTCCTGCCACCGCGCTCGACGGTCAGATCTCGTGCCTCAATCACTGCTCCAGCCTCCCTTTGCATGCAGGCGGCGAAGGATGACGGCAAAGACGGGAACGCCGATCAGGGCGGTGATGATGCCGAGCGGGATTTCCGCCGTCGTGACCGTTCGGGCCAGATCGTCGACCAAAAGCAGGTAGATCGCGCCAATCACGCCCGCCACCGGCAGGAGGCGCCGATGATCGGCGCCGACGAGCGCGCGCGCGATGTGCGGAACGACGAGACCGACCCAGCCGATGATGCCGGAGGTTGCCACCACACCAGCCGAAATCAATGCGGAGGCAATGAGGATGATCCACTGCACCAAGACCACTTTTGTACCGAGCGCGCGGGCTTTCTCCTCGCCGAGCGACAGGATGTTGATCTGGAAGCGCAGCAGGTAGATCGCGATGGCGGACGGAACCACGGCGACCGCGAGCAGCAAAACATCCAGATAATTGGTCGAAGCGATGCTTCCCATGAGCCAGTAGGTGATGGCGGGCAGCTTCTGAAAGGGATCGGCCAGCAGCTTGGCAATGGAAATCGCTGCCGAAAAGAAAGCGGAAATGACAACGCCCGCCAGGACCAGCGTCAGCATGCTGGTGCGTCCGCGCACGGTCGACAACAGCTTGACGAGGAAGACGCTGCCGATGCCGAACAGGAACGCCAAGGTCAGCAGCGCGTAGCCCTGCCATCCGAGAAGGATCGCGAGCGTCCCGCCAAAACCGGCGCCGGAGGTGACGCCGATGATCCCCGGATCCACCAGCGGATTGCGGAAAAGGCCCTGCAGAGCGGCCCCCGACATGGACAGGCCGAAACCGATGATGACCGCCGCCATGATGCGCGGCAGCCGAACCTGCTCGACCACCACCTCCTGGACCGGATCCCAGTAAGGAACGATCAAGGGGTGAACGTTGTCGATCAGAATGTAACCCACGTCCCGCACGGAGAGGTCGTAGCGCCCGATCGTCACAGAATAGAGGACGACGGCCACCAGGAGCCCCAGAAGGACAGCCAGGACGGAGACGGAAGCGCTTTTCCGCCCCAATCCGGCAGGCACGCTCGTCGATGCCTTACTGGAAGAGCTCGGCATATTTGCTCGCAGGCGCATTGCTTTCAGTTTCGAGGATCGCAGCGACCTGGCCGTCTTTCAGTTCGGCGCCGTAAATGAGCTTGTAGCTGTCGAGGATCTGCTTCTTGAAGGTGGGAGCAAAATCGGCCCCATGGGCGATCGCCGCCAACCATTCCGATGTCAGGAAGATTTCCGGCGCATCGGGGGTGCGGGCAAAGACCGGCTGCTTATAGACGCGCTTTTCCTTCACAGCCTTGAGACTGGCTAGCACCGGGTTATCGAAGAAATCCTTCGGGTTGAGGTCGGTCGCATAGGCGGGAATGATGATGATATCAGGGTTCCAGACGAGCAACTGTTCGAAATCGACGGTGCGCCACCATTCGCCGGTATTGTCTGCCGCCGGATTGGTGACACCGCTGAGGGAAAGATCCTGCGAGCCGTTGGCGATGACCTGGATCTGATCGGCGACCTTGTCGATGTGGAGGACAGACGGAAGCGCCGACTTGTCGAGCTTGGCTACCTTTTCATCAAGGGCCTTCAAAGTCTCGGACTGGGCTTTCAGGATCGCCTGCGCGCGGTCGTTACGGCCGGTCATGTAACCGCTGAGCGTGACATAGTCGAGCCGGTCCTGCTCGGAGCAGCATTGCCAGCCAACGACAGTGAGCCCCACCCGTTCCAGCGGCTCGATGAGCTTTTCGTCATGGGTCCACTGGATCACCGCATCGGGTTTCTCAGCAAGGATCGCCTCTACATTCGGCACGAAGCCGTCCTGGGCGGCACTGGCATTGATCTTGGCCATTTCCGGGAGCATCTCGGCATAGATGCCGCTGGTAAAGTATCTGACCAGCGAATCCTTGTTCATGCCGACGATACGATCGGCCTTTTCGTCCACGGCACGATAGATGATCGGCGCCGAACGGACGATCGTCACGACGCGTTCCGGCGGTTTTGCGAATGTGATCGTCTTGCCGCGATGATCGAGGAAGGCCGTTTCGGCCGACGCCGCTCCCGGCAGAAGCGCCGATAGGAGCAGTGTGAGTGCAGTGAATGTCTTGAGGCGGCTTGACATGAAACGCTCCATCGAAAGGCCGGCAGGTCCGGGCCACGTTCGTTTTCATGAGTGTGCTAGTCAAGTTATAGGCACATGTCCAGCGCTCTGTAGATTTTTAGGGGTGGCGTCGCCTCGGAAGCGCTCCTCCTGAAATCATTCAGAGCACTCCCAGCATGCCGGCGAGAGCTTCGTCGATTGACCCAAGATGGCGCGCGACCGGCAGCGCTTTCACGTCTTTTTAACCATGACTCGTAAAACTGCGCCCATCCGGAGGCATGATGCCGACGTTCGTCTGAGGTAAAAGTGCATGCGTAAGCCGCAAGATCAGAAGCTGTCCTCCGGTGCGACCATTTCGGAGCCCGGCTACGTCGTCTCCCGCCGCGCCCTGCTTTCGAACCTCGGTATCATGACCCTGCTGGGTGCGTCCGGGTGCTCGCAGGCCCTCGACCTCCCATCGCTCGAGCCGTCCGGCCGTATGTCGCCCATGGGTGTTGACACGATGTCGACAGGGGCAATTCCCCCGATCAGCGTCGACAGCAACATCACCGACAACAGCACGATGTATGCGTCGCTGGCCGACAACGGCTTCGTCATCCCGGCCATTCCGTTCCAGAAGGTCAAACCGGAATTCCGTCGTCAGATCGTTCGCGATCCCACCGGTGAGGCGCCGGGCACAATCGTGGTACGGCTCAATGAGCGGCATCTCTATTGGGTGCAGGACGGTGGCGAAGCGGTCCGCTACGGTGTCGGCATCGGCAAGGCCGGCTTCGAGTGGAGCGGCCGTGCGGAGATCCAGTACACGAAGGTGTGGCCGACCTGGACGCCGCCCAGGGAGATGATCGCGCGCAAGCCTGAACTGGTGAAATGGACGAGCGGCCAGCCGGGTGGCCTCGATAACCCGCTCGGAGCCCGGGCACATTACATCTTCAAGGACGGTCAGGACACCGGCTATCGCGTGCACGGCTCACCGGAATGGTGGACCATCGGCACGCAGGCGTCTTCCGGTTGCGTGCGCATGATGAACCAGGACGTCGTCGATTTGTACAACCGGGTCAAGGCGTCACCGATCAAAGTCCCGATTGTGGTGGCATAGGGCGCTACGCCGCATGAAACGGGGGCTGAGCGCGACGACGGCCCTAGCAAAATCAAACGCTCGACCTGACGCGCCGGGCCACGCCTCCTCGACGGGCTGATTGCGTGCGAAATGGAACAGAGAAGGCTCGGCGGGAAAGATAGGGCTCCTTCATCGCATCTGCACAGTTGAGCCACGGCGCCCATCATTTAAGATACAAGGTCGGCGGGCCGGACTGATCGAGGTCACGGCGCGACCGACAGCTGGATCATGCCGCGACATGCCGTCACCAATTACGATTAGAGCCGCCCGACAGGATGACATGCCCGTGCTTGGCGCGTTTGGCACGCAACTGACGGCACTCCATCATCAATGGGACCCCACGCGCTTCATCGCGGCGGGAGCCGGCACGAAGGCTTCTTATGGCCGATGGTTGCACAGTCAGCTTGAAGAGCCGGATGTCGTGGTCCTCACAGCCGAGCAGGAAAATGCAATCGTCGGATATGCCTATGCCTCTCGCGAGGGATACGACTACATGGCACTCCGAGGACCGGCCGGCGTCATTCACGACCTTTTCGTGGATCCCGAACGTCGCAGCCAGGGCATCGGCCGCATGTTGCTCGACGCGGCCGTTGCAGAGTTGCGAAAGCGAGGGGCTGGCCTGGTCGTGCTTTCCACGGCGCACAGGAACGAGGCAGCGCAAAGGCTGTTCGCAACCGCAGGCTTTCGTCTGACGATGGTCGAGATGGCGCTGGACGATAAGGCTTGATCAGGCAGCAATCTGCTCGCGGTTTGGGCGAGCCGACCTCCTCAACTCGACCTCGGAACGACCGAACGTAAAAGAAATGGCGAAAGCCCGTTCGCTTGCGGCTGACCGGAAAAAGAGGCGCGCGTCCTGGGCACCAGTACATCGACGATGAGGAGCGTCGGTCGCTTCGGAACCGATCGCACTGTGCTTCCGTTTCTCCTGCGCATCGACGACGGTCGTCGCTGGCTCCAACGCCTTCAGGGCAAATTCTTGCTGCCAGGCGTGGTCGGCGGCACCCCCTTCCAGGTAGGAGCCCCTATGCGCATCGCCTTCCTTGTCAACGCGATCGAGACCGAAAAGCCTTCCTATACCACAACGTCGTTGGCGCTTGCCGCGCTCGCTCGCGGCCACGACGTGCTCTATGTAACGCCGGGTGATTTCATCCTTGGCCCCGACGACGCATTGATGATCCGCGCAGCAAATCTTGGCGACGCGCGCCCCAAGAAGTCTGAAACACTGCTGCGTGCTCTGATCGCGCCCGAACAGCCAAGAACCCTTGTCAATGTCGAGGAGGTGGATGTCCTGTTCTTACGGAACGATCCCTCGCTGGATGCCGATAGTCGCCCCTGGGCAGCGCATGCCGGCGCGAATTTCGGTCGGCTTGCCGCTGAGCGAGGCACGATCGTCGTCAACGACCCCTGCGGTCTGGCCCTGGCGCAAGACAAACTCTACTTCCAGGATTTCCCGGCCATCGTTCGTCCGACCACTTTGATTTCCAAGGACATCGAGGAGATCAGAACGTTTATCGACGACCATTCGGACGGTGTGATCATCAAACCGCTGCAGGGATCCGGCGGAAAGAACGTTTTTCGGGTTGGAAGCAGCACCGAGTCCAATCTCAATCAAATCATCGATGCCGTCGGTGAGGTCGGCTATCTCATTGCGCAGTGTTACCTTCCAAAAGCGTCGGAAGGCGATACACGATTGTTTCTCATGAACGGACGCCCCTTGCAGCGTGGCGACGTATACGCTGCATTCAGGCGCGTCCCCGCGAAGGGCGACGTGCGTTCCAACATCCACGCGCGCGGGACCCCAAAACGGGCACAGGTCACAAAGGAAATGCTGGCAATCGCCGAGACCCTGCGCCCCAAGCTTGTCGAAGATGGCATGTTTCTGGTCGGCCTCGATATCGTCGGCGACAAGCTGCTCGAGATAAACGTGTTCACGCCCGGCGGTCTCCAGACCATTCGTGAACTCTACGACGTCGACTTCTGCGAAGACATCCTTGCCTCGCTGGAAAACAAAGTTGCGACGAGGAAGACCTACGGCGGATCGTTGAGCAACCGTATCCTGTCGACCCACTAGGACTTTGCCGAAGAATTCTGGGCGCACGATCCACCCCAAAGCACAATTGACGGCCTGTTTTGCCGGCGACTAGCTGCGACTCCCCCGGAGGTAGTCGCGACCGGGTGGCTGCCTTGACCAAAATCGTACCCGGGGCTTCGGAACCGATGGCGCCGTGCTCGGTTTCTCCTTCATACGCGAAAGGAGATGAAAGCGATGGCCAAAGACGACGATCTGAAAGCGGGCTTCACAGGCACACCCGAAGAACCCCTTGCCGGTATGCGCAAAGCTGCACAGACAGCCAGCGAAGCAGTAAAGAGGGAAACGACCGCCGTCGCGACCGCCGCGGCACAACATCCTCACACCGCGACCACCCTCAGCTTGCTGATCGGCGCCCTCGCCTTTACCATCGGCTACGTCGTGGGACGATCATCGGTCGACACCGGGCGGGGATACTGGCGATAAACCGGCCAGCCGGCGAGGCTGATGTTTCGCCGGCGCCTCTCAAATCACGATAACTTCCTCCTTACCATGAATTTAGGTGACGCTAATATCCATTGACTACAGCGTGCACTGTGCAAAGCTGAAAGCTCTTGATTGTGCCACGACGCTGCAGGGATCCTTCATGTTTTTGGTCCGCACCGATCTCGATGTCGCCGTCACGCGATGGCGCGAGATCATTTTGACGTCCTTGCCGTGGGACCGACTTGGCGGCTACGTCGCGTTGCGCAAACATGATTTGACCATCGAACTCCACGACCTCGATGAGGATAGCGATCTGCTCGTCTTTGCAACCGATGGCGAAGCTCTGGCCAGCCGGTTCCGTTCAGCCTATCCCTTTGTGGTGACATACGGCCGGAACCCCGGCTATCCGCTTGAATATCTGGTCTGGCTTTCATTCCACATGCAAGCGAACTTCGATCGGTTAGGCGCCCTGGAGATGAGCGCGACTTACGAGGACGAAGAGGGCGACATCGAGAGCATGTCCGCCGTGGCCATGGGCTTCTCACGTCAGGCCGACCTTGAAGACTTTATTGCGCGGTTCGATGGCAAGGACCTGAGCCAAGACCTGTTGTTCGGCTACGACGCATACCTGTCGGAGGTAGGAGCGAAGGTCGACTGAGGCCGCGCCTCTTTTCCCGCCCCACTTAGTCCTATTGCGAACCAAGCTGGTTTTCAGGCCCTTCCGATCGGCCAGGGCCAAGGGAGATTGGTTGGCCTGCCTGTCTCGCGCCAGCGTTACGAAACTTTCATTTTATCATCATGCAGATTGTCACGGACTGTCACACGCAACTGTTAGCAAGCGCCCCGGCTTCATCGTGCCACCGATCCTGGTGTCCGCCATCCTGCAAGGAGCGTTTTGCAAATGAGAGTCTCCGTCACTACCTCCGTATTCCTCGGCCTGATGGCGAGCGTTGCGTTCGGCGCGTCGGCCGCGGCCGCCGAAAAGACGAAATTCGAATTCTGGTACGGCCTTTCGGGCGACCTCGGCGAACGCGTCCAGGATGCCTGCAAGAAGTTCAACGACAGCCAGTCGGAGTTCGAGATCGTCTGCACGTCGCAAAACGGTTACGACACGACCCTGCAGAACACGATTGCCGCCTACCGCGCCAAGAAGCAGCCGGCGATCACCCAGATCTATGATGCCGGCACGCTCGACATGATGCTGTCCGGCGCCTTCGTGCCCGCCAAGAAGCTGATGGCCGACAACGGCTATACGATCGACTGGAACAACTATTTCGGCGGCATCGCCAATTACTACGCCACCGCAAAGGGCGAACTGAACTCCTTCCCGTTCAACTCCTCCACCGCGATGTTCTACTACAACGTCGACGCCTTCCAGAAGGCCGGCATCGACTTCAAGCCGGACACCTGGGAGCAGGTCGAGGAAGCAGCCCGCAAGCTGAAGACGGCCGGCTTCGAATGCCCGCTGGCGTTCAACTTCGACACCTGGCCGCTGATGGAGCAGTTCTCGGCGATCCACAACCAGCCGATCGCCACCCAGGCGAATGGTTACAATGGCCTCAACGCCGAGCTTGTCGTCAACAAGACCAAGTTCGTCGACCATGTGAAGTTCTTCAAGAAAATGGCCGACGAGAAGCTCTTCGTCGTCAAGACCAAGCAGCTCGGCATGGACATCGTCCCGGCCTTCACCTCCCAGACCTGCCAGATGATCCAGACCTCGGTCGCCGACCACGGCACCATCGGCAAGACCCTGCCTGACGGTGTGAAGTGGGAAGTCGCCATGTTGCCGGTCTGGAAGGGCACCGAGCGGCAGAACTCGCTCGTCGGCGGCGCCTCGCTTTGGGTGCTCGCCGGTCGTCCGGAAGCCGAATACAAGGGCGCGGCCGCCTTCCTCAACTACCTTGCGACGCCGGAAATGGCCGAGTGGTGGTCGACAGTAACCGGCTACATCCCGGTGACCAAGACCGGTTTCGACGCCATGAAGGCCAATGGCTTCTATGACAAGGCTCCCTACAAGGGCCGCGAACTCGCCATCCAAAGCCTGTCCTTCACCCCGACCTCGGAAAACACCCGCGGCATTCGCCTCGGCGGCTTCACGCAGATCCGCAAGGAATTCGCAACCGCCCTCGAAGCGATCTTCATGCAGAACGCAGACATACAGGCCGAACTCGACAAGACGGTCGAACGCGGCAACGCCGTTCTGCGCCGCTTCGAGAAGACCTACGCCGGACAGACGCTGAACTAAGATCCGATCCGCCTGGAGCCTGCCGCGATACCGGCGGGCTCCGATCGCTCTTCTTGCGCATTGGAATTTCGACATATGGACAAGCGCGCGGCCTTTCGCAGCTGGTGGCTGCCCAGCCTCTTCGCCCTGCCGCAGATCATTTTGATCCTGCTCTTTTTCTACTGGCCAGCGGTCGCCGTGTTGCGATGGGCCTTCACGCTGGAGCCGCCGTTCGGCGGGGCGGCAGAGTTCGTCGGCTTGGCAAACTTCCAGGAAGTATTTGCCGACCCGCTCTACTGGAACTCCGTCGGCGTCAGCCTGGCATTTGCCCTTTGCGGCACGCTTGCCACCATTTTCATCGGCCTTGTCCTTGCCCTTGCGGTCGACCGGCAACTGCCGGGTTCCGCGCCGTTCCGGTTCCTCTACATTCTGCCCTATGCGATTGCCGGGCCTGCAGCCGGAATGGCCTTCCGCTTCATTCTGTCGCCGGAGCGCGGGCTGATGGCATCGGTCAACGCCGTCTTTCCAGACTTCTGGAACCCGGCCAAATACGGCAGCCACGCCCTCATCCTCGTCATCGTCGTCTTTGCCTGGAAATGGGCGGGCTACACCTTCATCTTCCTGCTTGCCGGCCTGCAGTCGGTTCCGCGTTCGCTGATCGAGGCGGCCGCGATGGACGGCTGCGGTCCGATCCGCCGCGCGATCGATATCCAGATCCCGTTGTTGGCGCCAACGCTCTTCTTCCTGCTGGTCATCATGATGACCGAGGGTTTCGTCGGCGCCGACACCTACGGCATCGTCGCCCGCACGACCGATGGCGGCCCGAACCACGGCACCGACGTGATGGTCTACCGCATCGTCGAGGAGGCGTTCCGCGGCCTGAACTACTCCGGTGCGTCCGCCCAGAGCCTCGTGCTCATCGGCCTCATCATGATTTTCACCTTCATCCAGTTCCGCTTCATCGAGCGCCAGGTCCATTACAAGTGAGGCTCCCATGATCCAGCGGACACCCTTTGCCAACGCCCTGACCTATGGCGTGATGATCTTCGGCTTCCTGCTCTTGATCGGCCCCTTCATCGTCATCGTGTCGGGCGCCAGCCAGACTTTCCAGCAGGTCAACGCCATACCCTTCAGCTTTGTGCCGCAGGATCGCCTGTTGGAGAACATGGGTGCGGCCTGGTCGCGCGCCAGTCTCGGAACGGCGATGCTGAACAGCTTCGTGATGGCGAGCCTCGTCACGGTCGGCAAAGTGGCGCTGTCGGCGCTGACGGCCTTTGCCATCGTGTTCTTCCGAACACCCTTGAAAGGCTTCTTCTTTTGGATGGTGTTCATCACCCTGATGCTGCCGCTCGAAGTACGCGTGGTGCCGACCTATGCCGTCGCCGCCGACCTGTTCCAACCGATCCGCTTGCTGATTTCCGCCGTCACCGGCTTCGAGGTCTCCGTCGATTGGAACCTTCTCAATTCCTATGCCGGCCTCACTTTGCCGCTGATCGCCACGGCGACCGGAACCTTCCTCTATCGCCAGTTCTACCTGACCCTGCCGGACGAACTGGCGGAGGCTGCGCGCATGGACGGGTCGGGCGCGATCCGCTTTTTCATCGATATGCTGCTTCCGCTCTCGCGCACCAACATGCTGGCGCTGACGACCATTATGTTTGTCTACGGCTGGAACCAGTATCTCTGGCCGCTCCTGATGGTGACGGACCCGCAATACAAGACCACGATGATGTCGCTGGTAGCGCTCCTGCCCGCCGACAACGGCACGCCGGACTGGAATGTGACGCTCGCCGGTTCGCTGATCATCATGCTGCCACCGCTCGTCGTCGTCGCCGTCTTACAGCGGTGGTTCGTGCGCGGCCTCGTGGCCACGGAAAAATGACCCCGCTTTCCCCAATCAGAACAGACAGAGAGGTCCGCGCTCATGGCTGACATCGCAATTCGCGCCGTGCGTAAATCCTACGGCAAGAACCCCACCCTGCACGGCATCGACCTCGCTTTCGCATCCGGAGAATTCGTCGTGATCCTCGGCCCGTCCGGCTGCGGGAAATCGACGCTTCTGCGGATGATCGCGGGGCTTGAGGAGATCACCGCGGGTGAGATCGCGATCAACGGAAAAGTTGTGAACAAGCTCGAACCGCGCGAACGCGGCTGCGCCATGGTGTTCCAGAACTACGCCCTCTACCCGCACATGACCGTTGCGGGAAACATCGGCTACGCGCTGAAGGTGGCGGGCGTCGCAAAGGCGGAGCGGCTCCGCCGGATCGAGGAAACGGCCAAGATCGTCGGGCTTTCCGACTATCTCGATCGCAAGCCGGCCGCCCTTTCCGGCGGTCAGCGGCAGCGCGTCGCCATGGCGCGGGCGATCATTCGCGAGCCGAACGTGTTCCTGTTCGACGAACCGCTGTCGAACCTGGATGCCAAGCTCCGCGTCACTATGCGGGCAGAAATCCGCAAGCTGCATCAGCGTCTCGCAGCAACGTCTGTCTTCGTCACGCACGACCAGGTGGAAGCAATGACGCTGGCCGACAAGCTGGTGGTGATGAACAAGGGCGTGGTCGAGCAGGTGGGCCAGCCGCTCGACATCTATCACCGGCCGGCAAGCGTCTTCGTCGCATCCTTCATCGGCTCACCGGCGATGAACCTGTTCGAAGCCACCGTCGATGTTGAAAATGCTTGCCTCACATTCGGCGGCGCGAAGATGCCGATCAACAAGGGCCTTGCCACGCGACTGGGCGCAAGACAGATCACCGTCGGCATTCGCCCGGAACAATGCGTCGTTGCGCCGGACGGCGTCTCGATCAAGGTGGATTTCATCGAGGAGCTCGGCTCCGGCCGCGTCATTCACTCGGACCTGAACGGCTATCCTTTCGCCGCCGCTGTCGACGAGCATCTGCGCGTGCGACCGGGCGATCGCGTTACCCTGAAGCTTCCGCTCGCACACCTCCACCTCTTCGACAAGGAAACCGGTCGCCGGATCGAGATCGATCTGGAGCCGCGCGCCGTGAGCAATTCCGCCAGCCAACCGACACTCCAAGCAGTCTGAACACTTCGATAGATCAGGAGAACCGTAATGAACGACATCATTTCCGCCGTGGGATTCTGCAACCGGACAGGCAAGGGCGATCTTTCGAGCCTTGACGCCTCGCTCCGTGAAGTTGCCGAGACGGGCGCCGACGCCTGCGAGATCGGGATCTATGGCGAAGAGATCGTCAGCGGCGGTCGCATCATCGAAGACCGTGTCCAGCGCGTCGCCGAGATCACCAAGAAGTACACGTTCGACAAGCTGTCGCTGCACGGCCAGATCGTCTCCAATTTCATGGATCGCCAGCACCACCATCTGCAGAAGAAGGTCGTGAGGGCGATGCTTGAACTCTGCGACCGGCTTGGCGCGGGGATCCTCGTCCATCACTCCGGCGCAGCACAGCTTGCCGCCGGCGAGAACGCCGCGGACCTCGACAAGATGGAACGCGACGCTCTTGCGGAGATGGCGGACGTCGCAAAAGGTTACGGCGTTCGCATCGCACTTGAGAACATCTTCACCACGGAAAGCGGCCAATACCGGCAGACGCCGAGCCAGGTTGCCGAAACGGTGCGGGCGATCGGTTCGAACAACGTCGTCGCGCTCATCGACTTCTCGCATGCCTATATCGAGGCCACGCATCGCGGGCTCGATTTCCGCGACGAACTCAGGGCCATGGCCCCGGTGACCGGTCACCTGCATGTGCACGACAGCTTCGGCCTGCCCTATACCATGAACCGCTTTTATCATCCGGCAGAAGCGACTGCGCTCGGCATCGGTGACCTGCATCTGCCCATCGGCTGGGGCGACATTGCCTGGGATGAGATCTTCTCCGAGCTGACCTTCCTTCCGGATACGACGCTGATCATGGAAATTGGCGCCGAGCGCTTTGCCGATCAGCAGCCGGCGTCCCTGGAGCACGCCAGGCGCCTGGCGGCGCGCGTGGGGCTTCGGCGCGCTGCTTAACGTGCCACCGACCACCCCGGGGCTGAATAGCCCTTCCGGCTTGTCGCAAGCAAAGACACCGACAGGATCAAACGGTACCGAGGCACACGATCGACAAGACGTGCGCCTCAACTTGCCCCCAACACCGTGCTTCTGGTCTGCGCCTCTCGGCCGCCCGGCATCGCCTGCGACTGGGCCATATCGATGAGGTCGTCTCCTGGCGCTGACGTGAACGGGGATCGAAGATTCCTCCTTCGGCTTTTTGGGCGACCGCCCAGCGCAAGCGCTTTCATGCGAGGAAAAGAACCGGCGACCAGTGTCTCGATCGCCGGTTCAACCGTCTCACCGGGCGCACGGTGAACGACAGGGGGACTAGCTGGTCTTCCTGTCGAGATCCACGCCTTCGAGCTTCGCCATCAGCGTAGCGCGATCCTCAACTGACCTGAGGCGTACCGTCAAGGCGGTGCTCTTGACCGGAACCTGCGGGGGAAGGGACAAGGCGATCCCTGGGATGTTCTCGGCGGCCCACTGTTTGAACCGGGGCAGCTTGTTTGCGCCGCTGATCGGCAAAGTATGACTGTATCTGAAGCTCATCGCTTATTCTCTCTGTATGCGGAATTGGCCGGATAGGTCGGCCTTTGAAGGATCAATGCTCGGGAGTGTCCTGGCGCCGCTCTTGCCGTCGCAGGTAGTGGCGCCAGGCGATTAGCGTGCGCGACTGACCCTATGGCTGCAGACGGCCTTGACTGGTCGCCGCCACTTTTCGAGATGCGAGTACGTCGACACGGGCCTAACGCCTCAACATGAGGATCTCGTCGAGCGAGAGTTTCTTCCCGGTGGCGCCGGTCGGTGCTTCCAAACATTCAGAGGCGGCATTCAGGGTGCGCACGAACTCCGAGAGTTCGCTGTCATCAAGGGTGTCTGCCGCCGCTGCGAGCGAAAACCACCGCCGCTGCCTTTGTGCTTTTTCCCGCCAATCAACCAGTGTCCCGCGCACGTTCAGTCCGAACACCGCCACGCGGCAGACGACGTTTGCGCCGTTATCCAGTTGTTTCATGTAGCGATAGGTCGTCACCGGCGCCTTAGAGAGGACACCGATGACACCGCCCTCCTCCAATGCTTCCCGCGATGCGGTCTGACGGGGCGCAAGGCCCTTCATTGGCCATCCCTTGGGCACGATCCACCGCCCGCTCCTGCGCGACGTGACGAGCAATATCCTTGCTTCGCCATTCTTGGCGATGCGCCAGGGAAGAGCTCCGACCTGCTGCATCTCTTCCGGTGCGGCCTCCGCAGCGGCGCAAATGTTCCTGGTGTTCGTCATTTTCCGCTCCCTTTGCCAAACGCGCAGGGAGCCGGCGGATACGCGCTCCATTCGCGCGCGGCGCACGCGTTGCGGCGGGCGGCGGCGCAGTGCGTCTTGCACCACGGGCAACGGCGAGCAGAAAGGGGAAGATGCCGGTTGCAAACGATGCAAACGGGGCGAGTTGGAGACGCGGACACGGGTACACTCCGTCAATCATGAACCGCACTGTTGGTCAGTGGATTCCCGGAGCGGCGGGGGCTGTGGCGGCGTTACAGGATCAGGGCAGCCGGCTCCGGGTAAGGGAGCGTGCTTGATCGATGAGCCGCGATATCCTGATGAAAGTTTCCGTATGCATACCCCTCACATCGCCCTTTCTTTCCAGCACATCAATGGGCAATTTTGTCGCGCCGTGAACCTGATGGGCTGGACGCTCGGCGACGGCGACACGATCCTCCTGATGATGAGCGGAAGGGATCTCGTCGCGGAGCGGTTCGATGCCGTCGGGGTCCAGGTTTCCAACTAGAGTGTCATCCCGCCCCAGCCGGAATTGGGCCGAGATAACGCCTCAGTCGTGGCGCCGGCGCGCTACAGACCAGAGAGCTCCTTGAGGCTTTTCTCGACGATATCGAACATCTCATCGACCTGCGCCTTGGTGATGATCATGGGCGGGCAGAAGGCGATCGCGTCGCCGATGTTGCGGGAGATCAATCCGTTCTTCTGCAACAGAGCTGCGGCCCGAGCGCCCATCGTCCCCGTCGGCGCGCCGTCGGCGGCCTCCAGCTCCAAGGCCCCGATCAGCCCGACACCGCGCGCTTCGACTGCAAGGGGGTGCCGCTCCAGCGCGTTGAGGCGCTCGAGAAAATGTGGTGCCAACCGGCGTACGTTTCCGACGAGATCGCGCTCCTCGATGATCGCCAGGTTCTCCAGCGAAACCGCGGCGGCGACGGGATGGCCGCTTGCGGTGTAACCATGGCCGAGCGTGCCGATCCGGTCTGCCTCGGATGCAATAGGCGCGTAGACGCGCGCGTTGATCATCAGCGCCGAGATCGGCTGATAGGACGAGGAGAGCTGCTTGGAGACCGTCATGATATCGGGACGCAGCCCATAGGTTTCCGAGCCGAACATGTTGCCGGTGCGGCCGAACCCGCAGATCACTTCGTCTGCGATGAGCAGAATATCGTAGCGGTCGAGCACTTCCTGGATGGCCGCCCAGTAGCCTTCCGGCGGTACGATGACGCCTCCCGCCCCCATCACCGGCTCGCCGATGAAGGCGGCAATCGTTTCCGGCCCCTCCTCCAGGATCATGGCCTCCAGTTCCTCGGCGCAGCAACGCGAGAAGGCAAGCTCGTCCTGTCCCGGTTCCGCACCCGTGCGATAGTGCGGGCAGGTCGTGTGCAGGATGTTGGGAAACGGCAGATCAAAGGAACGATGATTGTTGGGCAGGCCGGTCAGGCTCGCACTCAGCGCCGTCACGCCGTGATAGCCCTTGATCCGGGAAATGATCTTCTTCTTCTCGGGTTTGCCGAGCGCGTTGGAACGATACCAGACGAGCTTGATCGCCGTGTCGTTCGCCTCCGAACCGGAATTGGCGAAATAGACCTTGGACATCGGCACTGGCGCAAGAGACACCAGCTTCTCCGCGAGATCGGCGACCGGGCCGTGCGATTTCTGCGAGAAGGTGTGGTAGTAGGGTAACTGGCTCAGCTGTTTGCGTGCGGCCTCGACGAGCCGGTTCTCGCCGAAGCCGACGGCGACACTCCACAGCCCCGCCATGCCCTCGATATAGCGCTTGCCGCTATTGTCGAAAACGTGGATGCCCTCCCCGCGTTCGATCACCATCGGCCCTTCACGCTCCAGACGTCGGGGATTGGTATAGGAATGGAGGTGGTACGCCATGTCCCGCGCTTCGGTGGAATTTGGCTGTGCGGTCATCGGCGTCCCCCTGCTGCAATTTCAAAGCGTGATATCATAGGTAATCCAATCGGTACGCGACGCGACCCGGTCATAGAGCGTTCGTGCACGATAATTGTTGTCGCGCGTGATCCAACGGATCGAGTTCCAGCCGCGTTCGCGCCCGATGTCGGCGACCGCACGGATCAGCGTGGCGGCAGCGCCGCTCCCGCGCGCCTCAGGTGCAACGAAGAGATCGTCGAGAAAGCCGCCGCGCGCCGCGAATAACGGCCGGATGTATTCGCGAAAGTGCGTCAAGCCGATCGCGCGGCCAGCGCCGTCGAGCGCAAGACGGCATTCGAGCCGACCGTCCCTGATCCAGCCCCACACCCGATCGCGCATTTCGTCGGTCTGTTCGACGCCGTAATAGCTGGCAAACCCCGCATGCAGTTCATTCCACGCGGACCTGTCGTCCTCAGCTTCGGCGACGATCGTGATATCACCCATTGTTCCCCCCCGCGACCCCGGGGTGGGCGAATCGCCCACCCTCCAGGCATTTTCGACCCTATTGCCAGGCGGCCGCCGAACGCTTGCGATACATCTCCCGGAACTGGGCCGTGGAGACCGGCAGCAGATCGCCGCTGTCCCAGTCGAGGATGACCGCATAGCGACGCACGGCGTCCAAGGCATCGATCTCACCGGCCTTGAACCGCCTGGAGACATCCTCCGGATCAGCCGCCAGCCAATCGTTGCGTTCCGCCCGTATCCGCCGGCGCAAGGCAACGGTCGCATCCTTGTCGATCTCATAGGCGCAGATTTCCGGATCGATCGGTTGAATGACGACGCCATAGTCCTTGGCAGCGCGTTCGACCGAGACATAGTCGTCGATGACATCCTCCAGCACCCGCTTCGGATCGCGCTCCAGCGGATCACCGAAACCACCACCGCCGGCGGTCGGACGAGAGAAGACGTCGCCTGCTTCGATCGCGACGTCCGAGAAGGTTGCGCCGAGCCACTCTTTTTGCCCGGTCGCCGCGCGCGTCAGCGTCAGCCCGTGCGGTATCGACGGCAGGCCACCCTCGATACCCCAGACGATCGCCCGCTCGCGGTCGCAGATATAGGAAATGACCGTGCTCTCCGCCTCAAGCATGCGCGAGGTCTTCATGACACCGGCACCCCCGCGCCACTTGCCTGGTCCGGCAGAATCCTTGAGCACCTCGAACTCGGTCGTCAGGATCGGATTTGCGCGCTCCTGCCCCTCGACCGGCTGCGCCATCAATCCAGTGCCGAAACAGGCGGTGGTGACATTGCAACCGTCTTTCCCGTTGCGCCCGCCCCAGCCCCCCGGCAGCCAGTCATAAAACATGAAGATCGGCTTTTCTTTCGCCCGGGCGTCGCGCCCACCGGTCAGGAGATATTCGAGGTTGAAGGCGCAGGCGATCGCCCGCTCCGGAATGATCTTCGACCAGATCTCATAGATCGCATTCATGATCTTCTCGAAGGGCATCAGGAAACCGGTGACCGCCACCGGCCATTTCGCATCGACGATCGAGCCTTCCGGGGCGATGATCTCGAAGACGCGGTAAAAGCCGCTGTTGAGCGGAAGGTCCGGGAAGAAGGTTTTCATACCGGCGGCAACTGCCGAGAAGGTGGCGCCGAATGCCGAGTTGTAGATCGACCCGATCGTCGGGTGGCTGCCGGTGAAATCGTAGATTACCCGGTCACCCTTGATCGTCAGCTTGACCTTGATCGGGATCATGCCCTCGCTGCCGGCCGGATCGCGATCGATGAAGTCCTGCGTTTCCCAGGTCCCATCCGGCAGCGCTGCGATGCGCTGGCGCATGGCGCGTTCCACATAGTCCTGCACGGCACCGAGGCCCTGCTTCACGGTGCCTTCGCCGTATTTGCCGACGAGCCGAAGGATTTCGCGCTCGCAGACCTGGGTGGCCTGCGCCTGGGCGTGGATGTCGCCAATGATCGAGGCTGGATCACGCGTGTTCGAAGCGATCAGGTTGGCGACGTCCTTGCAGAACCGGCCGCGGTCGAAGAGCCGGATCGGCGTGATGCGCATGCCCTCCTTGAACATCTCCTTCGCAGCCACGTCGAACGAGCCCGGCACGCTGCCGCCGAGGTCCGACCAGTGGCCGTTGGACTGACTGAAGGCGATGATCCGGCCGTCGACGAAAATCGGGCGGATCAGACGCACATCGTTGAAATGCGTGCCGCCGGCATAGGGATCGTTGATGGCATAGACGTCGCCCGGATGCATGTCGCCGTCGAAGGCGCGGATGACGTCCTTGCAGGTGAAATGCAGGGTGCCGACATGCACCGCGATGTCCTGGTTTCCTTGAGCGGCCGAATTGCCGTCTGCATCGTGCAGCGCGCTGGAAAAATCGCGGTTGTAGATGACGAAGGAATAGCAGGTCCTCAAGATCTGCTCTGCCATCTGGTCGACGCTGGTGATGAAGGAATTCTTCAGCACCTCGAAGGTTACGGGATCAAGGCTCTGCTGTTCAGACATTCTTCTCACCTTCGATGCGGATGATGATGTTGAGGAACTGGTCGACTTCGGCGCGTGTGTCCGGTGGAATGACGACCGTGGAATCGAGCTGTTCGACGATGGCGGGCCCGGAAAGAACGAGCCCGGCCGGCAAGGTTTCGCGCTCGTAGACCGGCGTATCGAGGCCTCGTTCGCCATCGAACCAGACGATGCGCCGCGTCTTCGGCTCGGGCACGATGCCCGTCGGCTCATGGCGCGCCAGCGTCGCCTTCGGCACGACGCCGATTGCCTTCAGGTTGATGCGGAAGAGGCTCACCGGCGTTTCGTCGCGGCGGAAATTGTATTCGCGCTCGTGTTCGCGGTGGAAGGCTTCGACGAGCGGCGCGATCTCGGTCATGGCCGAAGGAGCTGAAACCGCGAGCGAGCGCCATTGGCCGAGATACATCATGTCGATGCTGCGCTGGAGCACCACGTCCTTTTCGGCGACACCCTCGTGGGCAAGCCGTTCCAGCGCCTCCTTTTCAAGACGGAGGAAGGCTGCCTCGATCGCGGCGGGATCGGCATCGGCTGCTGCCTTCAAGTAGCTTTCCGAGAAGTCGTGCTGCATGTCGACAAGCAGGCAGCCAAGCGCCGAGGTCACGCCGGGATTGGGTGGCACGATCACAGCCGGGATCGAAAGCTCCCGGGCGATCGCCGCCCCGTGCAGCGCGCCGGCACCACCGAATGCGACCAGCGCAAAGTCGCGCGGATCATAGCCACGGCTGATGGAGATCAAACGTACCGCATCGGACATATTGGCATTGGCGACGCGGATGATCGCGTCCGCAGCCTCGTGCAGACCGAGACCGAAGGGTGCTGCGACGCCGTCCTTGACCGCAACTTCTGCCAGTCCCGCATCAAGCGTGATCTTGCCGCCGGCCAGACTGGTGCCAAGGCGACCGAGGACGACATTGGCATCGGTGTTGGTCGGCTGTTTGTTGCCCTTGCCGTAACAAGCCGGGCCCGGATTGGCGCCGGCCGATTGTGGGCCGTTGCGCAACGAGCCCGCCTCATCCGTCCAGGCAAGCGATCCGCCACCGGCACCGATCGTCAGCACCTCGATCGAAGAGAAGCGGATCGGGTATCCGAATTCGATGAACCAGTCTTTGGTCACCCGCGATTGCCCGTCATAGGCAAGCGACACGTCGGTCGAGGTGCCGCCCATGTCGAGGCCGATCGAGTTTTTGAAGCCGCAAAGTTCGGCGATGTATTTGCTGGCGATCGCGCCGGCGGCGATACCGGAACCGGCAAGCCGGGCGGCAAAGTCCTCCACGCTCTTCGGCGTCATCACCCCGCCGCCCGTATGAAGCAGCAGCAGGTCGCGCTGATAACCGTCCGCGGCAAGGCGCTTGCCGAGCCTCGAGGTATAGTCGACGACGACCGGGCTCAGTGCCGCATTGGCCACCGTGGTCGAAAACCGCTCGTGTTCGAAGATCTCCGGCAGCACTTCCGACGAGGTCGAGACCGGCACGCCGGGCATCACCTCCATCAGGATCTCTTTCATCCGCCGCTCGTTCTCGCCATTCATGAAGGCGTTCATGAAGCAGACCGCGACGGCGGCGACGTTGCGGCGCTTAAGGATACGGGCGACGTCGCGGGCTTCTTTCTCGTCGAGCGGCGTCACCACTTCGCCCTGGGCGTCGACGCGCTCCGAAACGACGAGCCGGTCGCGTCTTGGCACGTAGGGCGGCACGACATCCTTGTAGGTATCCCAGAGGTCTTCCTTGTTGGCGCGCCGGATTTCGATGACGTCGCGGAAACCTTTCGTCGAGACCATCGCCGTGCGCGGCAGGCGCCGGGTGATCAGGGCGTTGGTGGCAACGGTGGTGCCGTGCGAAAACAGCGCCACCTTTTCGAGATCGATGCCGGCCCTTTCCACGCCCGACATGATGCCATCGATCGGATCGACCGATGATGAGGTCTTCTCGACGCGGATGAGGCCAGTCGTCTCGTCCATGATGCAGATGTCGGTGAAAGTGCCGCCGACATCGACCGCTACGCGAAGGTTCTGCAAGTTCCGTCTCCTGTCTCGAAAGTAGAAATTGGGCAAGGCTTCGCCATCGGCCAAAGCGACCGCTGGAAAGCGTCACGATAGGGTGGTCGCTGAACGATCAGCCCTATGCGGGCATACGCTCCTTCAGGTATCGCTCGCGCGCTTCGGTCGGGCTGAGGCCGAAATGCGCCTTGTAATGGCGGCTGAGCTGGGCGTGGTCGCCAAAACCCAAGGCATAGGCGATCTCCGAAACCAGCTTGCGGCAAACGGGATCCCGAAGCATTTCATCGCAGCGTAGCAATCGCTGCAGCCGGATCCACTGGCACGTCGACGTGCCTTGCTGCTTCATGATCTGGTGCAGATAGCGTACCGAGATGCCGCAGGCCTCGGCAATTGTCTGCGGACCGAGATCGCTTCTGGCGAGATTGGCCCGTACGAAGCTCTCGACCCGGTGCAAGTGGCCGAGTTGAACCGATGTCGCATCCGACATCAGCATGCGCTCGTCCGATGTCAGCGACATCGCCAGGATGTCGACGAGGTGCTTTCCGGTCATGTCGCGGGCGGATGCATCCATTTCCACGAGCCGCGGCGCGATCAGGCGGATCATGTCGACGAAGAGGGCACCGGTGCCGCGGGTGGAATCGAAGCTCAGCGAGGCGATCCGCTCAGGCAGTCCGACACGGGGCCGTAACGCGACGATCGGCACTTTCAGCACCCAAAGGGTGTTCTTCGCACTATAGCTGAATTCATAAGGCAGATGGCTGCGTTCGACCAGGAAAGCGCCGGGCTTGCAGGTCACTTCCTTGCCGCTCTGCTCGAAGCTGATCTCGGCCTTCTCCGGCACGGTGATCAGGTAGCTCTCCTCGCGCTCATGCAACAGATGCCGTTTCTGCCGGCGGTAAAGCAGGCCGTCAGACTCCAACCGTGACAGTGAGACGGCGCCAAGATCCCAGACGTTGAGTTCGCCGGAAAACTCCTGCGCGTTCTGGAAGCGCAGATCGAGCGGAAAATAAGTGCTCGACACGGCCTCGTCCCAATAGCGCTTGCGCTCGAACGCAGCGGTGCCTGCCGTGGAATAACTCACGTCCATGCGAAGCTCCCATCAAGTCCGACGGCCCCTCGCCCGGCTGTTCCCTTTGTGCCAAGCGCTGCCGATCTCGGTCATTCTGTGATCCCACCGGCCTTCGTTTCGCGACATCTTTCGTGTCTTGCGCTTGAGGCTTTCGCGGAGGATCTCCTGCGAAGTGCTTCAGCATCCGTTGCGCATTTCATAAGGCGCAGGGCGCTGTAGGGTCAGTAAACTACGGCTCTTGCGGCCCGGCTAGTCGCAAAGTGCGTTCGCTCTTGTCGGTGGGCGTAGTGCCATAGCCTGCAATTCCACGGTATCAGCCCACACGAACCACGTCTTCCGCAGCCAGCGCCACGGAAAGAAGATGCGTATCGTGATGCGGCAGAGCGGACAGCAGAAGACCGACCGGCATACCCGCTTCTCCAATGCCACAGGGCAGCGACACGCCGCACCAATCCAGGAAATTGCCGATCAATGTGTTGCGCAGCGTCCGGCCATTCGTCTCCACGAACAGGGCGTCATCCGCTTCGAGCGGCACCGTTGGGGGCGCGACGTGCGCGACAGTCGGATAGGCGATGATCTCGCTTGGGCCGACCAACGTCGAAACCTCGGCGACCAATCGGTCGCGGGCGTCAAGGATTGCGATATAGTCGGAGAGTGCGATCTTCTCCCCAAGCCGAGCCCGAGACACGACGCGCCTGTCCATCGATGCTGCCTCCGCGCCTTCGAGCCTCAAGCGATGCAAGGCGTATGCCTCGGCCGTTACGAGGGGACCATGAGCGGCCGTGATCTCGAAGATGCGTTTGAAAGCGGGAAACGCCTGACGCCTGACCCTTGCGCCCGCCCGTTCAAGCCGCGACAGCGCCTCCTCGAAGGCAAAGACCACACCGTCTTCAGCTCCATCGAAAACGACATCGGTCGGCACGACGATCGAAAGTCCCTCCAGGCTACCCCTGCGCACTTCCGATGCTGGAAGACCACGCATCGCGGCATCAACCCAGACGGCATCCTGGACCGTGCGGCAAAGAGGGCCAAGGGAATCGAGGCTTTTTGCCAGGGGGAAGACCCCGCGCATCGAATAGCGACCGCGCGTCGCCTTGTAACCGACGATGCCGTTCAGCGCCGCCGGAATGCGGATCGACCCTCCGGTGTCGGTGCCGATCGAGACCGGCACGAGACCTGCGGCGACCGCAACACCGGACCCGGAAGACGAACCGCCGGGAATGCGCCCGACGTCCTTTGAGCATGGGTTGCGCGGCGTGCCGTAGTGCGGATTGAGCCCGAGGCCGGAGAAGGCGAACTCGCTCATATTGACCCGACCGACACTGACCATGCCGGCATTGGCGAGCGCAGCCACGACGGCCGCGTCTTCTGTGGCCGCCGGATCATTCTTCAACACGATCGAGCCGGCGGTGGTTGGCAGCCCCTTGATCGCGAAGAGATCCTTCCAGGCGACAGGGATACCGTCGAGAAGGCCGAGCGGACGGCCAGACGAAAGCCGCATGTGCGATGCCTCGGCCTCGCGCATCGCCCGTTCCGGCGTAACGACCGTAAAGATCGCCTGGTCGGCATGATCTCTGACACGTCCAAGCGTCCACTCCGTGAGCGCGCGCGGGTCGAGTGCCCCGGATTGCAACAACACCGAGAGCTGTGCAATCGAGCGCCCGCCAAGATCCTGCATCATAGACTTCCTTTAGCGTTCGACGAGCTGCATCCAGCGGCGGACTAGATAGTTGTGCTCGTCCATCGTGGTATTCCAGACTGCAATGCAGTTGGCGCGCTGCCAGTAGGAGCCGCCGCTGCGCACAGAGCCCGCCTTGATACGGATCGTGCCGTCGGGACCCGGCAGATCGGTTGCCGCCGGCAACCCGCCATACCAATAGTCCCACTCGGCCACCGACATGAAGGCGCGGGACCGTTCGGGGGTGGAGATGTAATAGCCCTGGCGGGCGACGACCGCACCCGGCCAACCGGCAATCCACCAATTGAGATACTCGTAGGCGACGTCGAGCATGCGGCCAGAGAGATGGCGTGCAAGACACAATCCACCATGCCACGCGCGATAGCCTTCTGCAGGGACGGCCTGCTCGACGGGAACCCCCTGGCCGTTGAGGATGTTGATGCCGGTCGACCACATGCTCTGAATATCAGTTTCGCCGCGCAACATCAGGCGAGCAGCATCTTCGGCCGTTCGCCAGAAGGCGCGGAAGTATCCGTCTTTCTTACGCTCTTCCAACAGCCCGATCAGGCGATCGATCTCATCGACGCTCATGCTGCCGATGTTATCGAAGCTCATGAGGCCGGCAGCTTGAGCCGCGAGCGCTGCATCGAAGATGCCGATTGCCGGCTCGTCGACCAGCGCGGCGCGGCCAACCCAACGCTCATCGAGCAACGCCGCCCAACTGTTCATCGCAACCGCGTTCGGCGCCACATCCGTGCGATAGGCAAAACTGTCGAAGTTATGGGTCGTCGGCAACATGGAAACCGACGTCGACGGCGTATCGCCCAATTCGAGATTGGGCTGGACGAAGAGCTTCTTGACGGGCGCGTCCCCCTGCCCCAACCGTGCATTTGGACCGATATGCCCTGTCTTCGTCAGATCGTTGATTTCGTCCCATAGCGCAATGCGCCCGATGCTGATCGGCTGGATCGCCCGCCAGTACCAGACGATGTCCAGATTATGAAAGCACTGGTCATAGATGTCGTAGCTGTCCGGTTCCTGCGCCGCCTTGTGCTGGGTCGTCAGGAAGTCGTTGTTGTCGAACACCACCTCAATGCCGAGGTCCTCTTCGGCACGCACCCGAAGTTCCTCAAGCAGGGAAATCGCCGTGCCGAGCACCCGGAGCTTCGGCCGGCCGACCAGATGCAGGGCAGGAGTGGGAATTGTCGTTTGATCAGGCTGCTGCTTGCTCATTGGGACGAAAGCCGTTCCTGTAATACCGGTTCTTCGGCAACATCCGAGGTGAGCACGGGCGTCCGATCGAGCGCGAATGCCTCGAATGACCGTTTGAGCAGTCCGACATCGAGACCGTCAACGATAAAGACGATGCGCGAGCGGCGGTCCTCATCCGGCCAGCGCTCCATATGAACAGGCGTATGCACCAGATGCTGAACGCCGTGGATGGCGACAGGGCGCTCTTCCCCGGCGATATTAAGGATACCCTTGACCCGCAGAACCCGTTCACCGTGGCGATTGAGGAGCATTGTCAGCCAGAGGCCGAAAGCGGTCCAGTCCACCGCCCTTTCGACCGTCATGACGAATGAGGTCACCGCGGAGGCATGCGCGGTACCGTCAGCCGTCGTCAGAACCGTGGGCGCATCGCAATAGAAACCGCTCGCCGACTGCAGGCTGCCCGCGCGCAGCGTGGGCCCCTCGTCGATCAGCGCGGCAAGGTCGATGTCCGGTTCGCCAGCCAGCACCAGTGGCGCATCCGGATTGATGATCCGCAGTTTGTCCGACAGCGCCACGACAGTGCCGGCATCGCTCAGATCAGACTTGGTGACGACCAGGCGATCGGCGACGGCCGCCTGGCGGTTGGATTCGACGTAGGTCTCGAGTTGGGTCAAGCCGTTGACGGCGTCGACCGTGGTAATGACGTTCCCCGGCCGGAAATGATGGCGCAATACCGGATCCGCCTTGATCGTTGACAGCACCGGAAACGGATCGGCGAGCCCGGTGCTTTCGACGACAATGCGCCGAAACGGGGGTACGAGCCCACGCTCACGCTTTGAATGCAGGTCCTTGATGGCATCGGCGAGTTCACCGCGCACGGTGCAGCAGAGGCAACCGGACTGGAGAAGCACCATGGTGTCGTCGATACGCTCGACCAGATGGTGGTCGAGACCGACTTCGCCGAATTCGTTGATGAGCACCGCGGCGTCGCTGAGCGCCGGGTCGGCAAGCAGGCGCGACAGCAGCGTCGTCTTGCCCGATCCGAGGAAGCCGGTCAAAAGGTTGATGGGCGTGAGCCGCGGTATCTCCTCGACCATCACGCTTCCTCCGCCCCGGCAATAAAGGCAGGATCGAGCGGATCGCAGAGCCGGCCGCAGAGCCGTTCGGCCGCCGGCCACAAGTGGCCGAGATCCTCGATGATCTCGCTCTTGCCCGTCCGCGTCGACAGCACGAAGGATGCGCCTTGCCAATCGGCAAGCGTCAGGCCGAAGCGGGCAAGCATCGCGTTGGCGATGCGCACACGGTTCGCCCGTTCACGCCGGCGATCGATCCGCTCGACATTGCGGGTGAAGACACCGGGGCGCGCCACGGCGTCCGCCCAATGTTCGTTGCCGCCGAGGATGCCGCAAAGGGAACACATGATGCTGTCCGTTCAAAAGGTCTAAAGGGGGCGGCAGGCCGCCCCCCCCCGGGTTGGTTATTTCTTGCGCGGGAAGCGCTTGGCAAAATCGTCGGCGATCTCGTTCATCGTCACGAACTTCACGCCCGGATGCTTGATCATATGGGCATAGAGCCGCTCGAGCATCATCAGAACCTGCGGGCGTCCGGCGACATCCGGATGGATGGTAATCGGAAACACCGCATAGTCCATCTCGCGATAGACCCAGTCGAACTGGTCGCGCCAGATCTGTTCGATATCGTGCGGATTGACGAAGCCGTGGCTATTCGGGGACTTCTTGATGAACATCATCGGCGGCAGATCGTCGAGATACCAGGAGGCCGGGATTTCGATCAGATCGGTTTCCTTGCCGCGGGTGAGCGGCACCATCCAGTCCGATGGCTTCTTCGAATAGTCGATCTTGGTCCATTTGTCGCCGACACGCACATAATAGGGCGTGAAGTCATTGTGCATCAGCGAGTGGTCGTACTTGATGCCGCGTTCGAGCAGCAGCTCGTTGGTGACATTGGAGAACTCCCACCAGGGGGCGACGTAGCCGGTCGGCCGCTTGCCCGACAGCTTGGTGACGAGCTCGATGCATTTGTCGAGCACTTCGGTTTCCTGCTCGCGCGTCATGGCGATCGGGTTTTCATGGGTATAGCCGTGAATACCGATCTCGTGACCGGCATCGGCAACCGCCTGCATCTGCTCCGGGAACGTCTCGATCGAGTGCCCGGGGATGAACCAGGTGGTCTTGATGCCGAAGCGCTCGAACAGCTTCAGCAATCGCGGGCTGCCGACCTCGCCGGCAAAAAGGCCGCGCGAGATATCGTCCGGCGAATCCTCGCCTCCGTAGGATCCGAGCCAGCCGGCGACCGCATCGACGTCGATGCCGAAGCTGCAGAGGATTTCCTTGGCCATGATGTGTGTCTCCTTCGTGTTTTCGTTCAAAAGGTCAGGCTGGGATCACGGTTGCTTCGCCGGGTTGCCAGCTCAAAAGAATGTCGGCGCCGACGGGGAAGGCGTCGGGCTGGTATTTGTCGACGTGGGCCTCCAGCGAGACGGTGCGACCGTCCGGAAGGGCTGCCGTCAAATGCGAGACATGGCCGACGACGTCGAAGCGGCTCACATTGGCGCCGACGACGTTGCCGCCGTAGTTGGCAGCGATCCGGTCACGGTCGACGCGCGCGGCTGCGTGAACCTCGATCGCCTCTGCCGGAATGACGACGTTGACGCGTGACCGTCCGGCGAAGGCGCCGTTGACGCGCCCGGACAATTGGCCGACGGCAGTCGACACCAGAGCCCGCTCGCCGGAGGCGTCGTCGACCTCGCCGTGAAAGATGGTGTTGTTGCCGATGAACTGGGCGACGAAGGCCGTGTTCGGCCGCGTGTAGAGCTGATGTGGCGGGCTGATCTGCTCGACCCGCCCCTGGTTCATGACAACGATACGATCCGACAGGGCAAGCGCTTCGGATTGGGCGTGGGTGACGAAGATGAAGGTCACACCGAGCGTCTTTTGCAGCAGCTTGAGCTCGTTCTGGATCGCCTTGCGCAAATTGGCGTCGAGTGCGCCCAGCGGTTCGTCGAGCAGCAGAATATCAGGCTCGACCACCAGGCCACGCGCCAGCGCGATGCGTTGCCGCTGACCGCCGGAGAGCCGGTCGGGCTTCTTGTCGGCAATGTCTTCCAGGCCAAGTGTTGCCAGGATGCGATCGACCTTCGCGTCGCGCTCCGGCTTGGCCGTGCCCTTCACCTCCAGACCGTAGCCGACATTGCGGCGCACGGTCATGTGCGGAAAGAGCGCGTAGCTCTGGAAAATCATCGAGGTCGGCCGATGCTCTGGCCTGACGTCGTTCATCCGCTTGCCCTTGATCAGCATGTCGCCGGAGGAAATCGCCTCGAAACCGGCGATCATCCTGAGCGTCGTTGTCTTGCCGCAGCCGGAAGGGCCGAGGAACGCGATGAACTCGCCCTTGGCGACGGACAGGTTGAAGTCGATCACGGCAGGCGTGCCGTTGTCATAGACCTTGCCGACATTGTTGAGTTCGAGGTCGAAGATCATCGTGGCTCTCCGGAGCTTGTCTGAAATCACGGCTATCGGGCGCATGGCCCCGGTCATCCCGACCGGTTGGTATATGAGCCGACCGGGTGGTCGCTCGGGGCCATGCACCATGTCTCAAGAACCGGGCGGCACGGCCGCCCGGCCTGTTCGATCAGGCGTTCAGGAACTCGTCCCACTTCTGGATCAGGTGATCGTATTCGTCCGGCCACTGGTGCCAGTAGGCGACGTTCTTGGCGCGCTCTTCGAGCGAGCCGCCGTCGCGCAGGTCCCCTTCCTTGATGCCGCGCTCGGCAGCACCGACCCAGGGCTTGCCCTCGTACCAGAAGGCATATTTCTCCGGCGCCATGACGCTCTTGATGTTGGTCGATGGCGAATAGTAGCCCTGTTCCGAAACGGTAATGCCCGGTTCGCCAGAGAGCCAATAGTCGGCATAGGCGATGACGGCTTCCTTGTTCGTCGTGCCGGCGATCATCGCAGGTCCGATCGCCCAGCCGCGATACCCTTCCTTCGGCACGGCATAGCGGCATGGCTTGCCCTGCGCCTTGACCGCCATGACGGCCGGCTGCCAGGCGTCGCAGACCACCATTTCGCCCGATGCCATGAGGTTGACGAGTTCGCCGAAATCGCCCCAGAGCGCCCGGAACTGGCCTTCCTTCTTCTTGGAGATCAGGAACTTCGCAGCTTCGTCGATCTCGGCAGCCGTCGCATTGCCGGGGTTCTTGACGTCGGAAAGTCCGAGCGAGTTCATCGCCATCATCGCCTGGCCGATCGCGATCAGAGGATCGGTGTTGATGCCGGACTTGCCCTTCCACTTCGGATCAAAGATCGCGGCCCAGCTGTTGGCCTCTTCGGCCGAGAGCACGTCGGGATTGTAGCCGATGGAGTCATAGTTGTAGACGGCCGGTACCATGTTGAGCGAGGCCTGGCTGTCGTCGGTCCAGATCTGCCCGACGATCTGCGCGGCGCGATCCCACTTGTCGCTGGGGGTGGTGAAGGTATCGCGAATATTCGCCCAGTTCTTCAGCGCCGAAGCCGGGATCGGTTCGACATTGTTGGTCATGACGATCGAAGGCAGACGTTCGGCGATGATTTCCCAGCAGTCATAGTCCTTGGAGCCGGAAAGGATTTTCGTCTGCGCGTCCGGGAAGGTGGCTGCCGTTCCCGACGTGCCGCCGACGCCGGCTGCCGCCTTGAACTGCTCGAGGATGCGCTCCTGCACAGTGACCGAAAGGCCGATGGTGCGAAGCTGCTGACTGGCGAGATCGCTCGCTTGCGCGAAGGCTGCGCGCGAGGAGAGGAACGGTGTTCCGCCTCCGATCGCGAGCGCCATCACTCCGGCGGAGCGTTTGAGGAGCGAGCGGCGATTGAGTTCCATACTAGGCATTGTCTCTTCTCCAGTTTTCGTTGTTCCCCGAAGGCCGTTTGCCGGCCTCCTTTCATCATTCGCCGCCGTCGCGGCACTCAGTCCGGCGGCCTGGAGCTCTGTCGCTCCCTACGCGGCCGCCGCACGATTTCAGAAACGTCAGTAGCGCCCGACCAGCAGGCCGCCGTCGACGACCAGAACCTGCCCGGTCATGTAGCGAGCGGCGTCGGACGCCAGGAACGCGATCACGTCAGCGATGTCCTCAGGTGTGCCGAGCCGCTGCATCGGGATGAAAACGGCTGCCGCTTCAGCGCCGACCGGACCCAGAGAGTTTTCTTCAGACAGCAGCTGCGCCGTGCGGATGTAGCCCGGCGCAACGCCGTTGACGCGCACGCCGTCAGCAGCAAGCTCGACCGCCAACGCGCGCACGAGGCCAACCACGCCGGACTTGGCCGCGGAGTAATGAACGTGCTCGTCCCAGCCATAGGCGACGCCCATGATCGACGAGAGCGCGACGATGCTGCCCTTGCCGCGGCGGCGCATGCCGGGGCTTGCCGCCCGCGCGAGCCGGAAGATTCCCTTCAAGTCGATGTCGAAGGTCAGGTCCCACCGGTCGTCGGTCAGCTCGCCAAGCGGCGTGCGGTGGGCAATGCCCGCATTGGCTACGATAACGTCGATATGACCGTGGCGGCTTTCGATGTCGGCTACCAGCGCGTCAGTCGCCGGGGTCGAGCGCACGTCGTAATAGGCAAACTCGGCCGAGCCGCCGGCTGCACGGATAGCCTCGACGGTGGCGACGCCCTCACGCTCGAGAATATCGGTCACGATCACATGGTCGCCGGCCGCCGCAAAGGCCTTGGCGGTTGCCTGGCCGATACCGATGCCGGCACCGGTGACGATGACAATGCGGGACGTCTTGGGAGGGTGTGTCATTTCCATCTTTCCTGTCAAAGCATCACGTCGCCGGAGTTCGGACCGAGCGTCTGGCCAACGAAGAGGCTGGCCGCCGGCGATGCCAGAAAGGACACCGTGGCTGCGACCTCTTCCGGCTCGCCGAAGCGGCCAAGCGGCAATTGCTGTTTCTTGGCTGCGCGCCAGTCGTCCGAGAGCTCCATGACGAGCGGTGTGTTGACCGGCCCGGGCGCGACGGCATTGACGCGAACGCCGCGGCTCGACACTTCGCGGGCCAGCGCCTTGGTCATGCCGATGATCGCGGCCTTGGCACCGGAATAGTGAACAAGTTCGACACCACCGATCTGACCGAGTTGCGAGGCGATATTGACGATCACCCCCTCGCCGCGCTCAAGCATCGGGCGCAGCACCGCCCGGGTCATCAGGAACGTACCGCGCACGTGAACGGCAAACATCCGGTCGAAGTCGCCGACCTCGAGGTTCTCGAACAGCGCCTGATGAGCGATGCCGGCGTTGTTGACGAGGAGCGTCGTCGTGCCATGGGCGCGCTCGCCGGCCTGCACGATCCCGCGAACATCCGCCTCGCTGGAAACATCACCGGCCACAGCAGTCGCCCTGCCGCCTGCCGCAACGATCTCGGCGGCGACGGCCTGGCTGCGCTCGGCAGAAAGATCATTGACCAGCACGGCATATCCGTCAGTTGCGAGCCTCAAGGCGATGGCGCGACCGATGCCGGAGCCGGCGCCGGTGACGATTGCTATGTTAGAGGAAGCGTCTGCCATCACGCCTCCTCCTGGATCGCGACGCGCTTGGCGCGGCGTACCGAAAGCGTCATCAAGGCCGCGTAAGTGCCAAGCAGCGCAAAAGAGAACAGCGTCGTCAGCACGCCGAAAGCGAAGACGTTCGGATGCACTTCAACCGAGAAGGTGCCGTAGATCGCCAGCGGCAGGGTCAGATCACGGCCCGAGGCAAAGAGCGTGCGCGAGAACTCGTCATAGGAAAGCGTGAAAGCAAAGAGCATCGCCGAGAGCACGCCGGGGAAGATCAGCGGGAACGTGACTTTGCGGAAGGTACGCGCCGGAGTGACCCCAAGCGACCAGGACGCCTCTTCCATGCTGGGGTCGAAGCGGTTGAAGATCGCAAGCATCACCAGGAAGGCGAAGGGGAACGTATAGACCACGTGCAGCACGAAGGCGGTGCCCCACCAATGGCGATCGATGCCGAGCGTATTGGCAACGAGCGCCATGCCGAGGCCGACGAGCACGCCGGGTACCATCATGCCGAGCACGATGAGATAAAAGACCACGCCGGAACCGCGGAACTTGCGGCGGAAGGCCTGCGCTGCGGTAACGCCCAGAACGGTCGAGACGATCATCGTCATCACGGCAAGACCGAGCGAGCGCACCAGTGCCTGTTCGATCGGCAGCGGCGCAATACGCGACGGCGGCGTCAGGCCAAAGAGATGCTGGTACCAATAGGTCGACCATTCGATGATCGGGAACTGCGGCCCGCCTTCCGGTCCGGTCTGGAACGAGAGGATCGCAAGCACCGCAAGCGGCCCATAGAGGAAGACCAGGAAGAGCGCGGTATAGGCGCCGAGGCCGAGTTTCATGCCGCTGGCGTTCATGATCAAAGTTCCTTCCTGAGATCGACGACCCTGAGCAGAGCGGCGATGACGGCGCCCATCAGGATGGTGAGGACGACGCCGGCAACCGCGGCAAACGCCCATTTCAACGAGCCGACCTGGGTGACGATGATGTTGCCGAGGAGGTTGACCTTGCGGCCGGAGAGCGCTGCGGAAGTGGCAAACTCCCCAAGCACCATCACGGAGACGAAGATCGCGCCGACCACCACACCCGGCATGGAAAGCGGCAGAATGATCGTACGGAAGATCCGCCAGAAGCCGGCCCCCAGATCCTGCGCCGCCTCGATGATGGAGTGATCGATACGGCCGAGCATGAAGGCGATCGGCCCGACCATGAAGACGCAATAGATCTGCGTCATGCCGATGATCACCGAGAGTTCCGAAAACAGGAGGACCTCGATCGGTGTATCAATGATGCCGACGTTCATGAGGATCATGTTGATCGCGCCTTCCTTGCCGAGCATGGGGCGCCAGGCGAGAACGCGAATGAGGAACGAGGTCCAGAAGGGAATGACGCAAAGGACCAGCAGAACCGTCTGCAGCGCCTTGTTCTTGACGAACAGCCCGACATAGAGAGCGGCCGGATATCCGACGAGAACGGTCGCGACGAGAACGATCAGCCAGATACGCACCGTCGTCCAAAGCGCGCCGAGATAGGTATCGCTGGTGAAAAACGTGACCCAGCTCTTCAGGGTCAGTGTCGGCTCGATCTTGAAGGTGGTCTGCGTCCAGAAGGATACGTAGACCATCATCAGCATCGGCAGGACGAGGAACAAGACCATCCAGAGGACGCCAGGGGCGAGCAGCCAGAGCGCCTTTCCGGTGGGTTTCCTTTCAGCGACGGATTCTGCTTCCGTCTGTTCCGCAACGGCCATCATGCTCATCTCTCAATCTCCGGGGACCAGCGCAGCATCGAGGCATTGGCTCTGGCAGTTTCAGTTTCGGGCGCGTGAGGCGTTTCAAGCGTAGACAAGGGCGTCCTCCCGCTTCCAGACGAGCGCATAGCGGCCCTGATCCTCATAGGCTTCGGGGGCGGCATGGCTGAGATGGGTCTCCACTTCGAAGACCCGACCATCATCCAGGGTGAAGAAGGAATTGACTGCGGCGCCGGAATATTCGCTGGCAACGAAATTGCCCTCGACGCGGACCTCGTCGTTCCCGATCGCCGCTTCGCGCGGGCGCACGGCAACGCGGTCGTAGCGGATCGCATAGGCCGGTTGCGTCGCGCGGGTTGCCGCGCGGCCGCCCAGCGAGAAGCGCCCGGCACTGCCGACAAAGGCGCCGCCCTCAAGACGTCCGGGAAAGAGGTTGTAGCAATTGAGGAAGCGGGCGACCGCCGGTGACGCCGGACGGTTGTAGATCGTATCGGAATCGGCCGATTGCGCGATGCGGCCGCGATCGAGCACGAGGACCGTGTCACCCATGGCCAGCGCCTCGGTCTCACTTCCCGTTACGTGTAGGAAAGTCACGCCGCAGCGCTCCCGGATGGCGCGAAGCTCGGTGCGCATGCGGGCGCGCAGGTTGGCGTCGAGCGCACCGAGCGGCTCGTCGAGCAGAACCATACGCGGTTCGGTGACGAGCGTGCGGGCCAGCGCGACGCGCTGCCGTTGACCGCCGGAAATCTGAGTGACGGCGCGACCTTCGAGACCAGTCAGGCCAACAAGAGCAATGATGTCCTTGACCCGCCCTTCGACCACCCGGCGGTCCGTCACCGCATCGACCTCGCGGTTTTCAAGACCGAAGGCGATGTTCTGGGCGACCGAAAGATGCGGGAACAGGGCGAAGTTCTGGAACACGAAGCCGATGCCGCGCTGATGCGGCGCCACGGTGTCAATGCGCTTGCCGTCGAACAGGATGCTGCCGCCGTCCGGATCCTCAAAGCCTGCGATGACGCGCAGCAAGGTGGTCTTGCCGGAGCCGCTTGGGCCGAGAAGCGAAATATAGGCGTCGCCCGGCAGCGCGAGGTCGATACCATCGAGCGCACGCATCTCGCCAAAAGCCTTGGTGACGTTTTTGAGCTGTAGGACTGTCGACATCGTTTTCCTGCCCGTTATCGCCGACCGGCCATCAGCCAATGCTTCGCCCTCGTCGGCGCCGATCAGGCATCCGAACGCACATGCGATAGCGATCACGCATGGTTCACATGCGCGGCTGAAATCACGGTCCTCTACGATTTAAAAAGTTAGTTCCACCTGCGCGCTTCTTCTGAGCGCTTGCATGTCACGAACCATGACATGAATGATTTTTGTATGCAATAGACTTTTATTCGGTTTTGTCAGATGCAGATTAACGGCAATGCCGCACCTCAGTCCAAGGAAGGGACGCTTCCCTCCTGCCGCAAGACAGCGCGCCTCAAATCATACAAAAACATTATGCAATTGCGGGATCCGCCGGGCGCAACCACGACGGATCATCAATTTGACTGGCGATCCCTGTCGGCTTCGCAGAGCCCAACCTCCCACAGATCCGAAATGCCTTCCCATGACAACACAATGGACAAACGCGCAGAAAAAATGCACATGGGTATTCAATATGCATTTATTTTGCGCTGTCACGATTACCGGCAAGTGGCGTAAAGAAAGGAGACGACTTTGCCAGCCAAACGGAAGATGCCAGACCGCATGAACGAGCCACGCCTCGGCCAAAATCCGCAGCGCCGATACGAAATTGCCGAGGATGTGCTGCGAACGAACATTGCCGAAGGCACGCTGCCGCCCGGCCTCGTGCTGCTCGAAGGACCGATCGCCGACATCCTGCAGATCTCGCGCGCACCGGTGCAGCGTGCTCTGCTGCAGCTCGAAAGCGATGGGCTCGTGCACCGCTTCAAAGGGCGCGGCTATCTGGTCGGTCCTCCCGGCCGGGCAATCGAACCGAACCGCACCGACATCAAGACGCTCGGCCTCATCGTTCCCCAACACGCCGACGAGGCCCTGCAAAGCCGCTCGTCCTGGGAGCGCATCTACGATGAGATCGAGAACGACGTGGCCGGCTGCGTGATCTTCGGCCAGTACCGCATTATCGAAAACGAACTCGCCAACCATTTCAACGTCAGTCGCACGGTTGTGCGCGACGTGCTGACCCGCCTGCGCGAGCGTGGGCTCGTGCGCAAGAACCAGAGTTCGCACTGGATCGCCGGGCCGTTGACGGCGCAGACGGTGAAGGACCATTTCATGTTGCGCCGGCTGCTGGAGCCGCAGGCACTGGCGCTCGGCGCGCCGCATGTCGACCGCGACCGGCTGACAGCCCTTTTCAACCGGCTGGTCGAGTTCGGCCAGACGCAGGACGGGGACGGCTGGCTGGGCCTTGAAGACATTCTCGTGGAGTTTACCGAAGCCTGCGTACTTGCGATGCCGAACGAGCGCCTGCGCGAGCTGATCCGCAACAACCTCCTGCCGGTGACCGCCACCGAAAGACTGCTTCGGCAGTTGGGGCTGCCGGGCGATCCGACCGTCATTGCCGAACTGAAGCTCATCGTCGAACTGATGACGCGCGGCGCCAATGCGGCGGCGGCGTCGATGCTTGAAAGCCATATCGACGCTTCGCTGAACCGGACGATCGCACAAATGAAGATCGTCGCCATCATTCCCGGCCCCAGCTTTACCGCGGCCTATTTGACCCGGGTCGTCGAATAGAGGGGGCAAAGGTCCGAGACGGGCGCTTCCGACTGATCCGGACGACGACGACGATCGCAAAATCAGGTCCGCCCTCCTCATCATTCGCCCTCCCGTCGCCAAGCGGCTAGTCGCCGGCTGCAATCGAACTGTTCATGTTGAGGGCCAACGGCCGCTCACGCGGCCGGCGGCCGATAGTGTCACGCCTTTCCGGCAATCGCCGCCCGCAGGGCTTCGAGCCGCCTGCCCTCTTCGGCGCGAGCCGCCAACGCTTCCTCCATCGTCACCTCGACGAAACGGGTGGGCGTATGCGGCTGCAACTGACCGATGAGGTCCATGTCCGCCGAGATCACAGTCCCGACCATGAAGTAGCCGCCACCCGATACGGCGTCGCGATGCAGGATGATCGGCTCCGTTCCGCCCGGCACCTGGATCGAGCCGTAGGGATAGCAACTGTCGACGATGTTCGAGGGATCGGAACCGGCGCCGAATGGCTGGTCGCGATCGACGAAGCTGAGCTTGCGGCCGCCGCGGAAGCGGTAGCCCATTCGGTCGGCTTCCGGCGCTACCTTCCACTCGTCGGCAAAGAACGTCTGCTTTGCCTCGTCCGTCAGGCGGTCCCAGTAGAGCCCGGGCAGCACCCGTAGTGCGGCAGGTGCCGCGGGTCTGCGGCGCAGGCTTTCGTCAACCGTCAGGCCCTCGCGGCCGGCGCCCGTTTGCCCAACCGGCAGCACGTCACCGGCTGCAAGCACGCGTCCCTTGTACCCACCAAGCGCGCCGATCGGATAGGTCGAGCGACTGCCGAGCGCCTCCGGCACGTCGATACCGCCCGAGACGGCGATATAGATACGCGCGCCGGATTTCAGGAAGTCGAAGCTCAGGGTTTGGCCGGCCCTCACCCGAAAGGCCGTCCAGCCGGGCTGCAGCACGTCGTCGACCTTGACCGGCATGTCGGCGCCGGTGACGGCAACGAGCGCATCTTCAGTGAATTCGAGTTTGGGCCCGAGGAAGACCGCCTCCAGCCCGGCAGCGCCTTCATCGTTGCCGACAAGCAGGTTGGCGGCACGCATCGCGTAGCGATCCATTGCGCCACCGATCGGGATACCGAGATGGAAGTAGCCGGGACGGCCAAGGTCCTGGATGGTGGTCGCCAGACCATGATGCAGCACGTTAATGGCCATTGAGCACACCCTCCAGCTTGGTGTTGTATCCGGCGATATCCTTCTGGAATTCGCGCAGATCGAAGCTGACGTCGCGGATCGGTGGCGCGAAGCGCCCCTTGTCGACATCCTCGACCGCCTGGTCATAGGCGTCGCGATCGATCGGCTTGAACTTCACAATGTCACCGGGGCGGAAGAACACCATGAAATCGCGGAGATAACTGGTCGTCTGCGTCGGATCGAAGATCGGCATCGGCGTGATGCCGAACATCTGGTAGCCGCCGGCACCTCGCACCGAATAGATGCAGCCGAAACAACCGCCATGGCCGACCGTCAGCTTCGGCGTATCGGTCCGCGGCCTGAGATACTTCGGCACCTCGATCTGCCGTTGCCGCTCGACCATCTGGTACATGAAGGGCAGGCCTGCAACGAAACCGACCATCGAGACGAACCAGGGCGAGCCTGAGTGGGCGGCTACGAAGTCGGTCACCGCGTCGTATCCGTTGATGCGCGCCGCATAGTCGAGGTCGGTACCGCCGGGGTCCTGGTGCCGTTCACGGAAGCGCATCAGCGTTTCGTGCGTCCAGGGGTCGTTGTAAAAGACCGGGATCTCGACGATACGCGTGCGGATGACCGGCTCAGCCCGCTCCGCCGCCCCTTCGATGGCGCGGACTTCCTTCAGGACGTCATCCGGCTTGATGACGTCAGGATCGAACTTGATCTGGAAAGAAGCGTTCGCCGGGCAGATTTCGGTGACGCCGCGGATGCGGCTCTCCCGCACGCCCTTCGCCATCGAAAGGCTCTTGAAGAAGGCTTCAAGGGACATCTCGTCGCTGCATTCGACGAACAGATGCTCGTCGCCTCCAAACGTGTAACGTGTCGGCATCACGCGACCTCCGCGGTGCGGCCGCCCGAAGCGGCAAATTCGGTTTCCAGCCAAGTTTCGAGAAAGCGGGTGTGGAACGCGCCGGCAGCAACTTGGGCGTCGGCGGCCAGCGCCTGATGCAGTGCGATCGTCGTCGGCACGCCTTCGATCTTCAAATCGGCAAGCGCGCGCGAAAGTCTTACGAGACACGCTGCCCTGTCCTCGCCCCAGACGATCAGCTTGCCAAGCAGGGAGTCGTAGAAAGGCGGTATCGTGTAGCCCTCGTAGAGCATCGTATCGAAACGAACGCCCTCGCCTTCAGGCACGCTCAAACGAGAAATCTTGCCGGGCGCCGGCATGAAGCCGCGTGCCGGGTCCTCGGCATTGATCCGGCACTCGATCGCGTGGCCGCGCACGGCGATGTCCGATTGGCGCACGGAGAGCGACGCGCCGCCGGCGACACGGAACATCTCCTGCACGAGGTCGATGCCGGTGATCATCTCGGTGACGGGATGCTCGACCTGAATGCGGGTGTTGACCTCGATAAAATAGAAATCCCGCGTTTCATCGTCATAGAGGTATTCGACGGTGCCGGCGCCGCGATAGCCGACAGCGCGGGCGAGCGCGACCGCGCTGTCGCAGAGCTTCTGTCGTACATCTGCAGGCAGGAGGAACGAAGGCGCCTCTTCCCAGACCTTCTGACGGCGGCGCTGCAGCGAGCACTCCCGCTCGAAGCAATGCACGAAGTTCTCGCCGTCACCGAGGATCTGCACCTCAACGTGACGTGCCCTGGTGATGACCTTCTCAAGGTAGAGGCCACCGTCGCCGAAGGAAGCAAGCGCCTCGGCCGATGCCTGGGGAAACTGCTTGTCGAGCTCCGCCGGATCGTTGACGATGCGGATGCCGCGCCCGCCGCCGCCGGCGGCCGCCTTGATCATGACCGGGAAGCCGGTCTCAGCCGTTACCGCATGCGCCTCTTCCACGCTCGAAATCCGGCCGTTGCTGCCGGGTACCGTCGGCACACCTGCCTTTTCGGCGACGGCACGGGCCTGTACCTTGTCGCCGAGCAGCCGAATGGCGTCACCGGAAGGGCCGATGAAGATCATGCCCGCGGCAACCACCGCATCGGCGAAATCGCCATTTTCCGACAGGAAACCGTAGCCCGGATGCACGGCATCGACCCCGGCACACCTGGCCGCAGCGATCACGGCGGCAATGTCGAGATAGGATTTCTTCGGCGCCGGCGGGCCGATTTCGACGGCTTCATCCGCGATCTTCACCGCCAGCATATCCGCGTCCGCGGCGCTATAGACCTGAACCGTACGAATGCCGAGCGCCTTTGCCGCCCGGATAATGCGCACGGCGATCTCGCCGCGATTGGCAATCAGGACAGAGCGGATGGTCATTGCTCCACCTCAGCGATCACCTGGCCGGCCATGACGGGCTCCTCATTGTCGACGAGAAACCGGATGCTTCCGCCGGTGACGCCCGCCTGGATCTCCTGGAAGGTCTTCATCACTTCGATCAGACCGATCGCCTCATTGGAGGCCACCGCATCGCCGTCCGATTTGAACGGTGGCACATCCGGAGCAGACGACCGATAGAAGGTTCCTGGAAGGGGCGATCGGATTTCGTGCTTGCTCATGGTTGCCTCCGCTTGTCATTTGTTGCCTGGATCACGATGCAACCGGTCGGAGCGACCAAAGCCATAATCGTGATCGGTTCTCATCGGTTGGGGCAGAATGCGGGCGGAGTGCCGCCCACACCTTTCCTCATCCCACTTTAAGCTGTGAAACAGGAGCGATGCGGATACCCTCCGCCGCAAGCGCTTCCCGCATGCGGCGCACGATATCGAGTGCGCCGAGCGTATCGGAATGGAAACAGATGGATTCGAACGCGATCTCGATGTCGCTGCCGGTCACGGTGCGCACGCGCCCTTCCTTGCAGGCGCGCACCACCTTGCGTGCGATCGCGGCCGGGTCGGGACGCCCGGCATCGCGGGTAAAGACGATCGAGCCACTGTCGTCGTAATCGCGATCGGCATAGAACTCGCGAATGATCGGCTGCCCGACTTCGCGTGCGGCGATGTCCGTCTCCGAACCGGCCATGCAGAAGACGAAGGCGGTCGGTGCCACCGTGCGCATATATTGCAGGAAGATCTGGGAGAGTTCGCGGTTGACCGCCATCTCCATGTAAAGCGCGCCGTGCGGCTTCACATGCTGCAGGCTGGTGCCGTGCCGTCTTGCAAATTCGCGGATGGCGCCCACCTGGTAGACGATATCGTTGACCAGTTCGCGTGCGGTGCCGGCGATCTTGCGACGGCCGAAGCCCTGCAAGTCCCGGTAACCCGGGTGCGCCCCAATGCCGACGCCGTGCTCTGCGGCAAGCCGCACGGTCTCGTCCATCAGATTGGGATCCCCGGCGTGGAAGCCCGCGGCAATGTTGGCGGAGCTGATCAGCGCCATAAGCGTCGCATCGTCCGTGTCGCCTATGTGCCAGCGACCGAAGGCTTCTCCCATGTCACAGTTGATGTCGACGACGTCGAGCAAGACCATTCCCTTCGATCAGGGCCGCCTCGAAAGCCGGCCAAACCTTCAATAGGGAAACGCTATGAGCATTTATTGCATTTGAAAAATTCTATTTTCATATGCCCTATATCTGTTTTTCAGAATTCGTAGTTGCAAAATCGCCTATGAGAAAATACCGTTAATACGGCCGTTTACGCGGGTCTGCACGAAACGCAGTCAAGTATCTGCACAAGGAGCGGGCAGGCTTTCTGATTTTCCAGCCTGCGCCATCGAAAAATCAGAAGAGAAGTGGATGTCGATCAGCCTTCGCCAGCTTCGCTATTTCGTCGCCACCGCCGAACTCGGGCAGATCTCGCAGGCTGCCGTCGATCTCTCCATTTCGCAGTCAGCGATTACCACCGCGATCAAGGAGTTGGAGCGCATCGTGGGCGCCAGCCTCTTCCTGCGCACGCCGAGCGGCATGGATCTGACCATGGCAGGCCGTCAGTTTCTATCGCATGCCTACGAGATCCTGAAGAAGGTCGATGAGGCAACGCATCTCAACGTGGTGAGCAGTTCGGTGGAGGGTACGCTGGCTATAGCCGCCACCTATACGGTGATCGGCTACTTCCTGCCGCAACATATAGAGCGGCTTCGGCGGCTATTCCCGAAGCTCGAGGTTCAGTTGTACGAACTCAATCGTGAGTCGATCGAGGAGGGGTTGCTGACGAACCGCTACGATATGGCCGTCCTGCTCACCTCCAATATCCTCAATCCCGCGCTTCAGACCGAAAAACTCATGAGTTCGACGCGGCGTCTCTGGGTTCCCGCCCAGCATCCGCTGCTTGCGCGCGACAATGTCGGCTTTCGCGAGATCGCCCAGGAACCCTATATCATGCTGACGGTCGACGAGGCCGCTCATACCTCGCTCAAATACTGGAGCGCATCGACCTATCAACCGCGCGTCATCCTTCGGACCTCGTCGGTCGAGGCGGTTCGGTCTCTGGTAGCCAACAGCCAGGGCGTGGCGATCCTCTCCGACATGGTTCACCGTCCCTGGTCACTGGAAGGGCGCCGCATCGAAACGATCGACGTGCGCGACGCAGTTCCGGCGATGGATGTCGGGCTTGCCTGGCGCCGAGGCGCGGAGTTCACGCCGGCCATGACGGCGCTTCGTTCCTATTTCCAGCAGAGCTTTCATCTGCCGGGCGTTCGGTCCAGTTCGTTCGGAGCGGAGTGACCCGTACTGTCCTGTGCCGATCCGGGGAGCCCAGGCTGGGGCTGCACATCTCCTGCGTCGCCAGAAGCAGTCGACATTCAGTCCTCTCTGGACTAGAAGTTGCATTTTCCCGTACTTTGCTCTCGCGGACAAACGCCAATTTCGGCGTAGCCTGAGCTAAGTGCGGATTGGTCCTGGTCAATTTGGCTTGAAGCTCACAGGCTGCTTTTCATTTGGAGTCCCATGTCTTTCGTCGCTCGTACCGCGCTGATAGCGCTCGTCCTCGCAATACCCACGGGAAGTCTCGCGCAGGACACACAAACCTTTGAACCCGCCGATGGATCGTACAGGTTCCAGTATCCGCATGGCTTCACAGTGAGCCATATGTTTGCCGACGGGAGCGGCGACGCCACCGGAGTTACCGCCTCCAGCGCGAACAACGGCGATGTGCTCATTACCTTCCTCGGGCCGCGCGATCCCGGCGATATCGCGGATGCGACCGAGAACAACCGTCAAACCATCGTCGACGACTTTACGAAGGCTATCGCGGTCCTGCCGTCCATCAAATTCAGGTCGTCGACCATGACAACCATGCTTGGCCAGCCGGCTGTCGATATGGTCTTCACCAATAAGAGGTTCAAAACCGTCGCCATCAATCGCTACGTTTTCACCGTACGCGACGGCAAGGCCTACAATTTCGAATGCGTCTATCGAGAAGACAAGGCTGAGCAATTCGCCCCCGCCTGCGAGCTTGCCGTTTCGACGGTGAGCCTGCTTGCTTCTGACGCAAGTTCAGGCGCTGATGCCGCAGGAGCCGACACCGATGACGCTTCGGTCGCCGGAGCATGCAGCGAGCTCGAACTCAACCGCCGCACTGTCGAGGTTGTGGAGTTGACCTCCAACCTGCTCATGAAGGACCAGTCTCCAACGATGATCGCACGGGTCAAGGCGGCGCATGATGCGACGATGGCTATCGAGGCGAGAACTGGATCGAACCCCTCTGAACAGGATTGCAGGGACGTCGACGCGATTATCGAGACGCTGAAGTAAAGCGAGAGCCCATGCGCTGAATTCCGATTGGGCCTTGGGGTCATCGAGGCGGTGAGTTGTGTGCGTCGCGCCGCTCGTCATCGTGGAAGCGAGCATGGCGCGGCTCATCCGGGAAGGCCTATTGGGTGCGGAGTCACGACCGTGAAACAACGCGACCTGAAACGCCCGCCCCCCGTTCCTCAGAGCACCCGCGCTGCGACGGAGTGGATCGAGTTGTTGCCGTAGCCGAGACGATTCCACTCCGCGCGCTCGGGTTGCGTGCGGCCTGTCATGTCGGTGGCGCGTGCGCGCACGGTGAGTGGACCGATCTCCTCAAGTCGAGTGATCAACTCCCACCATTGCCAGGCAGAGTGTCGTCGTTCGCCAACGAGCCGCGCCTCGCGCCACGGGCCGCCGTTTAGGCTGACATCGACCCTGGAAATGGCCCCAGTGCCCGACCACGCGACCCCACGGATCGCGGTGTCGCCGCGCGAAAGGCTCTCCCCCTCTCCAGGCGACGATATCAACGCTCGCACGTTCATCAGCTTCACCTGCGCGCGTTCATCGTGCCCATTTCGCGTCCACTCGTACCAGTACTTCTCCGCCTGGTAGTACGCATCGCAGGCTTGGTCGGTAACGCTAATCTCGGTCAGCCACTTGACGGACGCCACCGCATACCAGCCGGGCACAATCAGCCGCAACGGATAGCCGTGAAGCGGCGACAGCGGTTCGCCGTTCATGTCATAGGCAAGAATCGCATCCGTTTCCCGGACCTGCTCCAGGCTGAGGCCGCGTTCAAAACGGACCGGCGCATCATGCCCGTCAACGACCCCGCTGTCGGCGCCGCGAAAGGTGAGCTCGCTCGCGCCGGCTCGCAATCCCGCCCGCTCAAGCACGTCCATCAGACGAACACCGGTCCACTCTGCGGTGCTGACAGCGCCTAGCCCCCAGGCTTCGCCGGGCACGGCCGGATCGAAGAGGCTGCGGCCATTGCCGGCGCATTCAAGCGTCACCACCCGGGTTTCGGCATGAAGATTGTGAAGCTCCCTCATGCTCAGTTCCAACGGCCTTTCGACCAGTCCGCCGATCGAAAGCCGGTAAGTGTCGCCGCCAAGGGCCGGAATGTCGAAGTGGTTGCGCAGGTAGAACCGACCGTTTGGCATCACGGCTCCGCCTGCAAGGTCCGGCACCGAGGTCTCGCCATTCAACGGATTGACGCTGTGGATGAGAAGACCGGCCTCGGCTGCATCCTGGCAGGCGTCTGCCAGATCAAGTGTATCTGCCGAGACATCCACTGGATGTTCCGCGCATCCACCGCTCGACACCATCGCGGCGAACGTCACCGCTGGCATCACATCGACATCCCCGGCTTCACGGAGGGGTGCCAAAAAAGCCTGAAGGATCGCTTCATCCGCTGCCTCGGCAATGAGCACCAGCAAATGTGAGCCCTGCGCGACCGCTTCCCCCTTGATCAACACGCCGTGGCGAGCAGCGTTTGGCCGGCTCAAATGGTTCAGGAGCGTCGCGCCCTTGACCGGATCACGCGCCAGGAAGGCTTCGTGCGAGCGGTGATGATGCACAATGAACAACGGCAAGGGGACCTCCATATTCGAGCTCCAGCGAACCGTAAGGTCGGTCTCATACGATCAGCGGTGGTCTTCAGGCCATTTCAGCGCCCGCATGATCAAATAGAACCGCGCGGCCTTGCGACCAGAATTACAGGCCGGATTTTTTGGTGCTGCGCGTTTCGATCACGGCCGGCCTCTCGCTTGAAACGGCCGACCTCTGGATGCTTTCGGCCGATCTGCTCTTCGACATCGAAGATGACGGCGAAAAAGCCGTTGGCGGCAAAGTGAGGGCGGGAAAGCAGTTCTGACGCCAGATGACCGTCGATGGTGCTGCGCCCGAGCCGAGCGGCACCATCGACGCCATTGCATTCGTCTCGAGCGCGTGGGTAGAGTGTTCGTCCGCCCCGCCCAGATGGCCATAGCGGCGGAGAACGCGGATAAAGCGTTCCCGCCGATGCATCATGCGGTTTCAGTGGCACAAAAGCATTGCCTCGCGGTGCATTTGAAACATGACGAAAGCGCGGACGCATGTTTTCTGGCCTCGCCAAAACCATCAAGCCAGTCGTGTCCAATACCGCTCATCAAGGGCTCCGGGCGCCAATGCAAGCAATCGGCGTGGCAACAGGCACCGTTGGCGATCGACGCTGGATTGAGGGCCTCTATTGTCGGACTGCGAGGCCTACATTCAATCGAGCCGCAGGCGCGCATGTGCGATATCGGCCACGACCGATACTGCGAGTGAACGTGCATCCCTTGCCTTGTCGAAAAGGCCGATCGGCGCCTTGATGCGAGAAAGCAGACGCTCGTCTCCCCCGCCATCACGCAGCAACTGGCAGCGTTTCGCATGGGTCCGACGGCTGCCAAGGGCGCCGATGTAGAACGCACGCGACGCCAGCGCAGCGTTGAGCAGCGGCAACTCGCGATCAACGTCGTGGAAAAGCAGCGCGACAGCGGTATCGGCGTCGAGTTCGTCTGGCGACGGTATCTGGCCGCGCTCGAGCGTGACTGTCTCATAACCGGCCGCAACGGCAATGCGCCTAACCGTGTCGATCTCCAGCGGCGTGCCGGCGATCACGACCCGCGGCCTTGGTCGGTAGGCGCGCACAAAGCAATCGCCATACCAACCGCTTGCCTCCTCACCGCGCTGCAATGAAAGCGTGCGCTTGCCAGGGTGATAGCGCAGTCCCACCGGCGAGCGACGTTGAAGCGCGGATAGCGCCTGGCTCAAGACGGCTGCGTCCTCCAATACATGGATCGCAAGCGTAATGCCGCCGCCGCAGGGAAGGACAATATCAAAAAACGGGGAACCTTCGCCCAGTCGAAGATTGCGATCCATGCCCTTGTTCAGGGCAGTCATCGCTTCGGCCGCGACGGCCGCCTCGGTGCAGCCACCAGAGACGAAACCGCAATAGAGACCATCACTGCGCACCACCATCTGCGCACCGAGAGCACGCGCCGCACCGCCACGAATTTCGACGAGCGTGACGAGGGCCGTCGGTTGCCCCTCTTCGAGCGATCGAGCGGCGAAGGATAGTATTTCTATCGCATCGTCCGACAGGAAGGCGGCGCGCGGCTCGGGCGCAAGCGTTTCCGGATCGGCGGCGATGCGGATCGTCATCTCACTCCACTCCCTGCGTTCCCCGCCAGCGGCGCACGACACCCGGGTCGAGATCAAAGAGATCGAGCACACGTCCGACGGTGTGGTCGACCATGTCTTCGATGCTTTGCGGCTTCGCGTAGAAAGCCGGCACCGGCGGATAGATGATGCCGCCCATTTCAGTCACCTGCGCCATGTTGCGGATATGGCCGAGATGAAGCGGCGTCTCTCTGAGCATCAGGACGAGGCGACGGCGTTCCTTCAGCACCACGTCGGCCGCGCGGGAAATGAGGTTGTCCGTCGTGCCCGTGGCGATCTCGGCCAGCGTCTTGACCGAACAGGGAGCGACGATCATGCCGAGCGTCTTGTAGGAGCCGGAGGAACAGACGGCGCCGATATCCTTGTTGGAATGGGTGGTCGTCGCCAGCGCTTCGAGGTCCTGCCTGGAAAACGTCGCTTCGGCCGCAAGCGTGATGCAGGCGGCACGCGACATGATCAGATGCGTCTCGATCTCGAGATCGCGCAGCAGTTCGAGGATGCGCTTGCCGTAGACAACGCCCGACGCGCCCGAAATGCCGACGATCATGCGTCTTGGATGCGTCATCGCCCTATCCCGCGTTTTTGAGGAGTGCCGCAGCGCGTGCGCTTGCCTCATCGCTGATGCGGGCGCGCACGCCATGGAAATTCGGGCCGCGCGTCGCATCGAGCCCCATCCGCGAGGTCGTACCGATGCCAGTGGCCGAGGGGTCGAGCGCGTTGCCCGGCAGGCCCTCGATGATGACGACGTCCTTGTGCGGCTGGAAATGGGTGGCAAGCGCCCAGAGCACTTCGCTGTCTCGGGTGATATCGACATCCGCGTCCACCACGACCACGGTCTTCAGATACTGATCCCAGCCGAGAAGACCGAGCATGACCTGCCGGGCTTCCCCCTCTCGCGTCTGGTTCATGGCGATGTAGGCGTGAAAATGCGTGCCGGACGAGGGGTAGTGCACGGCGGTGATCGAGGGAAAGCGCGCCTTCAGTTTTTCCACCACCTCCGCCTCGCGTGGCACGCGGCCGAGATTGAGGTGTTCGGCCGAATTGCCGCCGGCGACGCTGACGAGGATCGCGTTGCGCCGGCGCATCACGGTTTCGACGGTGAAGAGGTTGTTGGTCGAGCGATCGGAGGAATAGCCGGTAAACTCGCCGAACGGCCCCTCCTCCACATGCGCCTCGGGATCCAGCACGCCTTCAAGCACGATCTCGGCATGCGCAGGAACGCGGATGCCGTATTTCGGCGTGCGCACGACCTGAAGCGGTTCGCCCATCAGGCCGCCGGCGACATCGCGTTCGTCTTCGCCGAAGGCAAGGCGGGCGGAGGCGGCGATCATGAAAAGCGGATGGCCGCCGATGACCATGGCGACCGGCATCGGCCTGCCTTTCTCCTTGGCCATGTTCATCAGCCGCCAGAGATGGCCGCGCGAATGCAGCGAGGTTGCGAGCGAATTCTTCGAATGGATCATCGCGCGGTGGTAGCTGAGATTGCCGGCGCCGGTTTCCGGGTGCTCGCCAATGATGATGCCGCTGGTGATGTATTTCGCCCGGTCCGTGTCGAAATGTTTGAGCATCGGCAGCGCGTTGAGATCGACGGCATCGCCCGAGATCATCTCCTCCGTGATCGGGCCTTCTTTCAGGACCTCCGGCGCGAACGGCCGGTTGGCGCGCGCCTGGTAGGCCTCGTGCAACCTGTCGGCGGTCGAACCGAGCAGACGGGCGATACGGTCGCGCGAGGCAAAGATGTTGCAAAGCACTTCGCTGCCGATGCCGCTGACGTCCTTCAGGTGCAGCATGGGATGTCGCCCCCGCTCCGCCAGGTTCCAGATCAGCGCCGTCGCATCCTGATCGTCCGAGACCGGCTGGTCGATGGTGATGACATCTTCGGGGTGCTCCGCCCGGTAGTCGGCGAGGAAGCTGCGGACATCTTGCTTGTGGTACTGGGTCATATCTTGGCCTCGACGCGACGGGAGGGTGACGGCACCCGGATGGGCGCCGTCGTCTTTACTCAGGCAAATTCCTTGTGCTTGCCCGTGGCCCGGTCGACACCGGCATAGCTATCCTTCAGGCGCGCCTGAGCGTCCCTCAGGTCGCGCGGCGGCGGCGACGGATCGATGCCGACGAGCTTGGCGATGTTGTTGCCGAGATAGCCTTCCAGATCGTCCTCGGAGAGGTTGATGCCGTGCGGCGGATCCTTGCAGAGCACTTCCAGTTCGCGCAGCCACATGCCCGGATCGTTCGGCGGGCTGTCCGTGCCGAAGACGATCTTGTTCTTCGGCAGCTGCTGGGCGAACTCCACGATGCGCGACTGGAAGCACCAGCCGGACTCGCAGTAAACATTCGGCGTATCCATCGCCATCCAGAAGGATTCGAACGAATAGTTGCCGCCGGTCTGGATGCCGAAATGGCCGATGATGAAGTTGACCATCGGAAACTCGCGGATGATCGGGTAGAACATCGTCGGGATGGTGTAGGGCCCGTCGCCGGTGTGGATGAGGACCACGACGCCAAGTTCGGCGCATTTCTTCATCGCCGGACGCAGCCAGTCGAGCGCGCGGTCGGGCCGGTAGCCATGCATGTTGGCATGCAGCTTCAGCATCTTGAAGCCGTATTCCTTGACGTGGAATTCCAGCTCCGCCGCGCCGTTTTCAGGTCCCCAGCGCGGGTTGTAGTTGAAGTTGCCGATGAAGCGGTCCGGGTACTTCTGGCAAAGCTCGGCGCAATAGGCCATGTAGTCGCGAATGCCGTCGCGACCCTTGCGGTTGCCGTCGCGGTAGCCGGTGTTGCCCGGCGGCGGCTGGATGAAGCCCATGTCGATCCGGCGCGGCTTGCCGTTGATCATGTAGGGACCATCCATCAGCTTGAGCATGCGCTCGCCGGTGAAAGGCTCGCCCGTATGACGCCAGGCCTCGTCGACGAGGTTGGTCGGGTGAAGATGGGTATCGATGATCATTGTTCACTCCGTTCAAATTTACGCGGCAAGGGCGACGCCGTGCTGGCGCAGATACGCCTCGGCTTCCTCGACGGTGGCCGGTGGCTTCGTCGCCTCCAGCCCGATCATCCGGGCGACGTTGTTGCCGAGGTAGTCTTCGAGCGTATCCTCATCGAGGTTCAGGCCCTGCGGCGGCTCGTGGCAGAGGACTTCCAGCAGATTGATCCACATGCCAGGCTCGTTCGGCGGCGTGTCGGTGCCGAAGAGGATCTTGTGCTTGGGCAGAACCTTGGCGAATTCGACGATGCGCGACTGCAGGCACCACCCGGATTCCACGTAGACACTCGGCGTGTCGAGCGCCATCTGCATCGGCTCGAACACGTAGACGCCGCCGGTCTGGACGCCGAAATGCGCCAGGATGAAGTTGACCTCCGGGAATTCGCGGATGATCGGGTAGAACTCCGTCGGGATCGAGTACGGACCGTCGCCGGTATGCACCTTCACCATCAGGCCGAGATCCGCGCACTTCTTCAGTGCCGGGCGTAGCCAGTCGAGCGCGCGGTCCGGGCGGTAGGCGTGCATGTTCGCCTGCAGCTGCACCATCTTGAAATCGAACTCCTTGGCGTAGCGTTCGATTTCTTCGGCACCGTTCTGGGTGCCGTAGCGCGGATTGTAGACGAAGCAGCCGAGGAACCGGTCCGGATGCTCGGTCACCATCTTTTCCGTGTAGGCCATGTACTGCCGGATGGCGGCCTTGCCTTCGAGATCCATCACCTCGTGGGTGTAGATGGTGTTGCCTTGCGGCGGCTGGATGAAGGCCTTGTCGATCCGGCGCGGCTTGCCGTTCACATAGTAGGGGCCATCCATCATCTTCAGCAGCTTGTCGCCGGTAAACGGCGGTCCGTCGTGTCGCCAAGCCAGGTCCACCAGATCGGTGGGATAGCAGCTCAGGTCAATAATCATAGGTTTCTCCTGTCGTAGAGGGTCCGGTCGATGCGGGGCCGCGCGATGAACGCCATGCCGGCCGAAGCCGGGCGTGGATCCGCGATCTCAGGAAATGCCGAAGACGGAGAAAACGGGCCGGCGCATGAGCTCCCTGGGCGGGGCAACCGGGCGTTCCTTGTGTGATCAGCATCGACATCGCAGCCTCATCTTCCAACAGACGGTGAGCAATTGTCGGTGCTTCTACTCGCCTTCAAGAGAACCACTGCGCGTGATTTCTGTCAACACAAAAATAAATCTAAGTAATTGTTTTTAAAAAGTTTTTATCAGAAAAACAGCAGCAACCGCCCGCGCTGGAGGGGCGCGGGCGGCTCAGACAGAAAGGCTTACGCAAGCGCCGTCCGGCGTGGAGACTCGCTGCTAAGGCACCAGGCATGCACGCAAGTTTCTGTCGATACTTTCGCGGTCGAGATTGCGGCCGATGAACACGAACTTCGACTTCCGCTTGTCTTCGCCCCAGGCATGATCCGGGCGGAAATCGACGAGCTTGTGCACGGCCTGAAGCACGAAGAAGCGGTCGTCGCCGGCAACGGAAACGATGCCCTTGGTGCGAAAGATGTCGCCACCGTGAGCGCCGAGATAATCCTTCAGGAACCCGCCAAGCTTCTCGCCGTCGAAGGCTTCGGGATAGACGAAGGAGTGGGACTTCACTGTTGCGTCATGCTGGTGCGGCCGCAGGGCGATTGCGCGCGCGCGTCCATGGTCATGATGATGGTGGTGCCCGTGGTCGTGATGGGCGTGATCGCAACACGGCTCCTTGCAATCATGATGATGATGCTCGGCGTCGTGATCGTCATCCATGTCGATGTCGAGGATTTCGGCCCGCTCGCGCACGTAGGACGGCCGGAAGCCCTTGACGCCGAGGATGTTCGAGAGATCAACCTTGCCGTAAGTGGATCTGAGGATCGGCGCCGTCTGGTTGAGCCTGCGCAGCGAGCTCTCCAGCGAACCGAGGGCCTCTTCGCCTGCAAGGTCGATCTTGTTGACGAGGATGCGGTCGGCCGCGACGATCTGGTTGACCGCCTGGTTGTCGCTGCCGTCGAGCACCGGGTCATAGAGATGCTGGTCGATATGCATCGCGTCCACCAGCGTCACGACGGCGTCGAGCTCCACCTCATCGGCGACGCTGCGGTCGACGAAGAAGGCGGTCGCGACCGGCGTCGGATCGGCAAGCCCCGAGGTCTCGACGATGATGTGGTCGAACTTGTCCTTGTGGCTCAAAAGCTTCTTCATCACGTCGATCAGGTCGTTGCGCACGTCGACGAAGCAGCAGATGCAGCCGTTCTGCATCTGGAAGATCTCCTCGTCCGAGGCGAGCACCAGGTCGCTGTCGACGTCCACCTCGCCGTATTCGTTCTCGATGACCGCAATGCGATGACCGTGGCGCTCGGTGAGGATGTAGTTGAGCAGCGTCGTCTTTCCCGATCCCAGGAACCCGGTGAGGATCGTGATCGGGAGTTTCTGCTGGCTCGCAGGCTCGATATGCATGTTCATGCGCCCTTCTCCCTCAAGGCTTTCAGGATGTCTTCCGGCGTAATCGGATAATGGTGGAAGCGGACGCCGATGGCGTCGTGGATGGCGTTGGCGATCGATGGACCGATGGCGATGATCGGGTCTTCGCCCACACCCTTGGCGCCCCAGGGGCCGCCCGGATCGGGTGCTGCCTCGAGGATGATCGTCTCGATGTCGGGCATGTCCATCGACAGCGGCATCTTGTAGTCGACGAGGCCCGCGTTGAGCGAGCGACCGGTCTTCTTGTCGATGACGTAGTCCTCGGTCAGCGTGTGGCCGATGCCCTGTTGGATGCCGCCCTCGATCTGGCCCTCAGCCGCGATCGGGTGGATGACCCGACCGACGTCATGCACCGGCACGACGCGCCTGACCTCGACGATGCCCGTTTCCGTATCGACGTCCACCTCGGTGAAGTGGGCGGCGAAGGAGTAGGATTTCGTCGGCTCGTAGGTACCATTGGCGACGATGTTGGCGGCGGGGATGCCCCGCGACGGCCCCATCGCTTCCGCAACTGTCATGCAGCGATCGGGCTCGGCAATGAGGAAGACCTTGCCTTCGGAAAGGTCGATCTCGTCCGGCGAAACCTGCAGTTTCATCGCTGCCCGTTCGAGCACGACGGCGCGCACCTTGCCCGCCGCCATCTTCGCGGCCGTGCCGACCAGATAGGTCGTGTGGCTGGCAAACGCGCCGATGTCCCAAGGCACGACGTCCGTATCGCCATGGATGACGCCGACATCCTCGAAGCGGACCCCGAGCTCCTCGGCAACGATTTGCGCCAGCGCCGTGTGCGCGCCGGTGCCAAGCCCGGCAGCACCGGTTAGCAACGTTACCGTGCCGTCCTCGTTGACCTTGACCGTGGCGTTGCCCTGTTCCTTGATACCGGGATAGGCCGACGAGCCGTGCATCTCGCAACCGATGCCCCACCCCTTGCGGATATGCGGGCGCTTCGGATCCGGCGTCCGGTCGCGGTTCCAGACCGCCTTCCAGTCGAGCACGTCGATGCCGTGCTGAAGGCAGATTTCAAGCCCGTGACCGATGATCGGGTGGCCGGACGGCGCGATATCGCCGGCGCGCACCACGTTCTTCAGCTTCAGCTCGGCCGGATCCATGCCGAGCCGTTCGGCGGCTTCGTCCATCTGGATGTCGAGCGCGTAGTAGCTCTGCACCACCCCGTAACCGCGGAAAGCCCCGTTGATCGGGGTATTGGTGTAGACGCAGCGCCCCTCCAGCCGCACGTTCTCGCAGCGATAGAGCGAGGTGGCGGCGGTGGTGCCGACGATGGTCACGCCCGGACCGTGTGAGCCGTAGGCACCGGAATCGTAGACCAGCTTCATGTCGCGGGCGACCAGCGTGCCGTCGTTCTTGAAGCCCTGCTTCAGCCAGATCTTGCAAGGGTGACGCGAGCGACCGGCAACGAAGGTCTCGTGGCGGGTGAACTCCATCTTCACCGGCCGGCGGGTTTCCTTCGCCAGCAGCGCGCAGAGAAACTCGTGCTGGAACAGGTCCTGCTTGGCGCCGAAACCGCCGCCCATATGGTCGACGAGCACGCGCACCTTGGTGAGCGGCAGGCCGAGCACTTCGGCAAGGATGCCGCGGACCATGAAGGAGGTCTGGGTCGAGGTCCAGAAGGTCAGCTTGTTGGAGCCGTCCCAGTCGGCCACACAGACGTTCGGCTCCATGTAGGCCGGATGCGGCCGCCCGCCTGCGAAAGTGCCCTCGAGCACGAAGTCCGCCTCGGCAAAGCCCTTGTCGATGTCGCCGCGATTGACGCGAACCGGGTCGAGCACCAGATTGCCGCCCGGCCCGACCTCATGGATCAGCGGCGCGCCGGGCTGGGCGGCTTCCTCCGGTTCAAAGACGGCCGGCAAAGCTTCATATTCCACCTCGATCAGGTCGAGCGCCTCGTCGGCGATCTCCTCGCTGATCGCGGCGACGGCGGCGACGCCCTCGCCCCAGAACCGCACCTTGTCGTCGAGAATGTACTGGTCCTTGGTGCAGGAGGCCGAGCGCGGATGCGGCGAGCCGTAGTGCAGCACGCGCGGCACGGTCTCGTGTGTCAGCACCGCCTTGACGCCGGGATAGGCGAGCGCCTTGCTGACGTCGATCGACTTGATGCGCGCATGGGCGATCGCCGCACGCTTGATCTTGCCGTGCAGCATGCCGGGGAGATTGATGTCGCCGGTATACTGCGCCTCGCCCGTCACCTTCTCAAGCACGTCGTCGCGCTTGACGCTCTTGCCGACGATCTTGAACTCGCGCTGCTCGATGGGAGTGGTCATGTTCATGATCTTGCTGCCTCCATCTCGCGCGCGGCGGATCTGATCGCATCGAATATCTTGGTGTAGCCGGTGCAGCGGCAGATGTTGCCGGAGAGCCCGAAGCGGATGTCCTCGTCGGTTGGGCGCGGATTGTCGTCGAGCAGCTTCTTGGCCATCATCAGGATGCCAGGCGTGCAGAAGCCGCACTGCGAGGCGCCGTGCCGCATGAAGGCGTCCTGCAGCGGATGGAGCATTTCGACGCCCGGCTGCAAGCCCTCGACTGTCTCGACCAAGCGGCCTTCGACCTCCACGGCCAGCACCAGGCAGGCGTTGACGGGCTCGCCGTCGATCAGCACGGTGCAGGCGCCGCAGTCGCCGACGTCGCAGCCCTTCTTGGTGCCGGTGAGACCGACATCGTCGCGCAGCGCATCGAGCAGGGAGCGACAGGTATCGACCGCCATTTCCCGCGCTTCGCCGTTCACGGTGAATTCGACCATGCGTTTCATGCGAAAGCCTCCAATGCCTGTCTGATGGCGCGGCCGGTCAGCACACCGACCATGTCGCGGCGGTAATCGGCACTGGCGCGCACGTTGCTGATCGGCGTGCACTCCTCCATCGCCTTGCTCGCGGCACTTCTGACCGTCGCTACGTCGAGCGACGTTCCGCGCAGCATGGCTTCGGCCTGCGGCGCGCGCAGCACGGTGGCACCCACCGCACCAAGCGCGATGCGGATGTCGCTGCAAACGCCCTCTTCCATGGAGAGGCTGACGGCGACGCCAACCGTAGAAAGCTCCATCGCCTTGCGGCGACCGTGCTTGATGTAGGCCTTGCCTGTCGTGTCGCCTGCCGGTGGCACGGTGATACCGGTGACGATCTCGCCCTTGGCAAGGACCGTCCTGCCGGGTCCGGTGAAGAACTCGGCGATCGGCACGACCCGCATGTTGGTGCGGCTGTAGATGTGCACGAAGGCGCCGTCCGCGACCAAGGGCGGGATGGTATCGGCCGACGGTGAGGCGCGACAGATATTGCCGACCACCGTGGCGCGGTTGCGCACCTGGATGGAACCGAGCGAGGCGAAGGCGGCTCTCAAGTTCGGATAGCACTGGCAAACCAGCGGCAGACGCTCCAGGCGCCCGACCGTCACCAGTGCCCCGAAGGTGAGCCCACGCGTCTCGTCATAGGTGATGTCGGAAAGGCCGGGGATCTGCTTGATGTCGACGACGTTGCGCACGCGGCGCAGCCGTTCGCGGATCTCGACCAGAAGATCGGTGCCACCGTTGAACAGAAACGTATCATCACCGAGTTCGGTGAGAAGACGGGAGGCATGCTCCAGCGTTTCCGCCCGATGATAATCGAAGCGTCTCATGGTTTCCTCATGGGGTTGTGAGCTCCGGCGGCGGAAGTGCGCCGCCGGACTAATGATGTGAGCCTTCAGGCCGGGTCGGCGGCGGGCGCACCTTCGGCGAGTTCTGCATCCACCGGCTCCCTGGCGGGGACACCGTTGAAGAGAATGTTGAGAAGTGCCGCCGCGAAGGTGCCGACGAGCACGCCGCTGTGCAGAAACTTCTCGAGCGCTGCCGGCAGCTGGTCGAAAATGTTCTCGGCAACGACCGGCACCATGGCGAGGCCGACGCTGACGGCGACGATGTAGAGGTTGCGCCTATTTGCGACGAAATCCACCTTCGACAGGATCTTCACCCCCGTGGCCGACACCATGCCGAACATCACGATAGCCGCACCGCCGACGACGTAGCTCGGGATCGAAGCGCTGACGAAGGCAACCTTCGGCAGCGAACCGAGCAGGATCAGGATGGCGCCGCCGGCTGCCACCACGAAACGGCTGAGCACGCCGGTGATCTGCAGCAGCCCGACATTCTGCGCATAGGTCGTATAGGTGAAGGTGTTGAGCAGGCCGCCGATGATGTTGCCGACACCGTCGGTTCTCAAACCCCGGGTGAGTTCGGCCTCGGTGATCTTGCGCCCGGCCATGTCGCCGACGGCCAGGAACTGGCCCGTCGATTCGATCATCATGACCGTCATGACCGCACAGAGAGACAGGATCGACCAGAACTCGAAGATCGGCCATCCGAAGGCGAGCGGGTGAATGATGCGCACCCAGTCGGCTTGCGCAACACCGTGGAAATCCACCTTGCCGGCAGCGATTGCGACCACGAAGCCGATCCCGATCCCGAGCAGAACAGCAAGATTGGCCATGAAGCCCTTGAGAACGCGGGTGAGGAGCAGGATCGACATGAGCACGATGGCGGCAACGGCGAGCGCGAAGGGAGCACCGTAGGCAGGGTTCGGCATCATGCCGTCAGGACCCTTGATCATCGGCTGGCCGCCGGCCGCCCAGTTGACCCCGACGCGCATCAGCGAGAGGCCGATAACCAGCATCACCGTGCCGGTGACCACAGGCGGGAAGAAGCGGACCCAGCGGCCGAAGAACGGGGCGACCAGGATCGTGAACACCCCGGAACCGATGACAGCGCCGATGACGCCCGGCATTCCGAGATCGGGATTGGTGCCCGTCGCGATGATCGAGGGCACGGCAGTGAACGAAATCCCCATCATGATCGGCAGGCGAATGCCGATGTTCCAGATGCCGAGCGCCTGGATGAGGGTGACGATGCCACAACAGAAGAGATCCGCGCTGACGAGCATCGCGATCTGTTCCTTGGGCAATTGAAGGGCGCTGCCGACGATGAGCGGCACGGCAACCGCTCCGGCATACATGACGAGAACATGCTGCAGGCCAAGGGCCATCAAACTCGGGATTGGGTAGATCTTTTCGACAGGATCGGTCGTATCGGATGTATGCATTCGCTTTCCTCCCAGCGAACAGCTTCCGGCGCGGTGGGAGGGCAACTTCGGCCTCATGATCTTGTCACCGCACGCCGTACGAAGCGGATCATGCGGCTGGCCAAATCAGCAAACAATCGGCACAATCATATTTATTCATATAGTAATTGAATGAATGGATCGGCATGGACATTACGCTGAAGCAGCTTCGAGCCTTCGTCACCGTCGCCAATCTCGGGCAGTTCACCCTGGCCGCCGACAGGCTCGGCTCCTCGCAGTCGGCGGTGAGCACTCTGGTGCGACAGCTGGAGCAGAATTTGAAGCTGCGCCTCTTCGACAGGCATACGCGCCTGCTTCGGCTTACGCAGGCGGGCATGGACATCCTGCCGGTTGCAGCCCGTGCCGTCGCCGACATCGATGGCATGGTGGAAAGCTCACGCGAATTGAATGCATTGCGACGTGGCAAGGTTTCGATCGCGGCCGGTACCGTGCAGGCGGCATTGATGCTGCCGCAGCTTGTCCACGCCTTCACCCGGCTTTATCCGGACATCACCGTCGCGCTCCATGACGTGGCGGAGATCGCCGTCTTGGAACAGGTGACCAACAGTTCGGTGGACCTCGGCATCGGAACCGTGCCGGAGGACGACACCGAATTGATGGGTACCCGGCTGACGACCGACGAATTCCTCATCGTGCTTCACCCGGAGGACCCGCTGGTCAGACTGCGTGAGATCCGCTGGACCGATCTGGTCGACCGCAAGCTGATCGGCCCGCACCGCGGCAACCCGATCAGGGACCGCCTCGAAAGCGAACTGGCGCGCAACGGTATCGTGCTGCCGTTCGACAAGGCCATGCAGGAGGTGGCCTTGCCGTTGACGATTATCGGCATGGTCGAGGGCGGGCTCGGCGTCGCGATCATGACATCGGCGGTCACACGGCTTGCGACCTCGATGGGCCTCGTCGTGCGCACGCCAACCGAGCCGCACATCAAGCGCGAAGTCAGCCTGATCCAGAAGCGCACGCGCTCGCTGTCTCCCGCCGCCCGGCGGTTTCGCGATTTCCTGCTGAAATCCGTACACTAGACCCGTCCATCGGGAAGACGTCTTGCGTGGGGACGCGCCGCCTCGCTGTTTGACCACACGCAATTTCCGGCGTTATCTGGGCGCGCTGCTGGACCGCGAAACCGCGGGCAGGCAGGGCGCAGCGTTCGCTGCGCGCGGCAGGTTTTCGCCCGGCCGCCGCTCCCCGCTCAAGCCAAACCAGGAGCAATCATGGCGCATTCCCTGAAAAGCAGCACCGAAGCGGCACGGCCGAACCGGCCCGACCTTTCCACCGACGCCATCCGCAGCACCAAGGAAGACCTCGCGGCCTGCTTCCGCATGGCTGCGCGCAACGGCTTCGAAGAGGGCATCTGCAACCATTTTTCCGCTGTCGTGCCCGGCCACGACGATCTCTTCATCGTCAATCCCTACGGCTATGCCTTTCGCGAACTGACGGCCTCGAAACTGCTTGTGTGCGATTTTGCCGGCACCGTCATCGACGGAGACGGTGAGCCGGAGGCGACCGCCTTCTACATCCATGCCGAAATCCACCGCCGGCTGCCGCGCGCCAAAGTCGCCTTCCATACGCACATGCCCTATGCGACCGCCTTGTCCATGACCGAGGGCGCGCCATTGATCTGGGCCGGCCAGACGGCGCTGAAATTCTACGGTCGCACCGCCGCCGACGAAAACTATAACGGCCTTGCCCTCGATCATCGGGAAGGCGCCCGCATTGCAGCCGCAGCAGGCGATGCCGATATCGTCTTCCTGAAACACCACGGCGTGCTGGTCCTGGCGCCGACAGTCGCCGAAGCCTGGGACGATCTCTACTATCTCGAACGGGCGGCCGAAGTGCAGGTGCTTGCAATGTCCACGGGGCGGGAAGTGTTGCCGGTCGCCCCGGAGATCGCCGAAGCCGCCTACCGGCAGATGCGCGAGGGTGATCCTCAGTCTGCACGGGCTCATCTTGCCGCCATCCGCCGGCAACTCGACGCCGAGGAGCCGCAATACCGGCACTGAATGGAGCCGGGCCGATGCCAAAAGCCGATCGTATCGGCCCGTCCCAGATGGCCGGTCAACCGATTGATCGGACGTCTCTTTTCGTGACGTTTTCCATACTCGCGCGTTGCCTTGCCATCGGCAATTATTGCGATCTACTTATCAAACAATTGAAATAATGAATTTGTTTGAATTAAAAGCGCGTGCTTAGTTTTCCGCCATAACAACAAGGTGGGAACGACATGGTACGTGAAAATCCAGCTGCGTTGCTCGCAAGACTGATCCCCGGTCAGTCTTTTGCCCTTACGGGCGGAACCGTCATCAACGATGACGGCTCGCAGTCGGCAAGCGACATCATCGTCGGCGCCGACGGGCGGATCACAGTCGTCGAGCCCTTTCTCGACACCGGTTCCTGCGGCGCCTGCATAGACATCTCCGGCATGCTCGTTTCGCCAGGCTTCGTCGACGCGCACCAGCATCTCGACAAGACCGGTGTGCTGCGGTTTACGCCCAATCCCTCCGGCACTCTCCAGGGCGCCCGCGAAGCCTTTGCGAAATACGCCCGCACCGCTGGCCCCGACGACATTCACAAGCGCGCGACGCGCACGATCGGGCGATGTCTTTCCCGCGGCACGACCGCGATCCGCAGCCACATCAACGTCGATAAGGATGCCGGTTTCCATGGCATCGAGACGCTGGCCGCCATTCGCGATGCCGAAAAGCACCGCATAACGCTTCAGCTCGTCGCCTTCATGACGCCGCATCCGGGCCAGGATTTCGAATGGCTGGGCAAGAACATCGACGGCGCCGTGGCCCTTGCCGACGCTGTCGGCGGAACGCCCGCGGTTTCCGAGGACCCACCGCGCTACCTAGACATCCTGTTTTCCGCCGCTGTGAAATCCGGCAAGCCGGTCGACCTGCACCTCGACGAACATCTCAATGCCGGCGTGCATCTTCTCGATGCCGCACTCGATCGCGTCGAGCGCTTCGGCATGCAGGGGCGCTGCGTCTTCAGCCACGTCTCGGTGCTGAGCGCCCTGCCGCGCCGCGATTTCCTTCGAATAGCCGAGCGCCTGAAGAAGCTGGACGTCGGCGTCGTGACGCTGCCGGCTGCAAACCTCTATCTGCAGGGCCGCGACTACGACGTTCTGCCGCCGCGCGGACTGACGCGTGTCGCCGAACTCTACCGCGCCGGCATCACCATCGCCACAGCGTCGGACAACATCCAGGATCCGTTCGTCCCGACCGGTTCGGGCGACATGCTGGAAATCGCCCGCTGGACACTGCTTGCCGGCCATCTGCGCGGAGACGAGCTCGCCGCCGCGCACAACATGATCACCGCGGCCCCTGCCCGGCTGATGGGGCTTGGCAAGGACTACGGTTTCAGACCCGGCGCGCGCGCCGACTTCGTCATCACCGACTGCATCGATACCGACACGCTGGTTGCCGGCGGGCCGGATCGGGCTTTCGTCTTCTCGAATGGGCGCCTTGTCTCGCACAGCGCCACAGAAAACATCCGCCTGAAGGAGGACGCATAAAAGGGAACGGCTGCTCCGGGGGGATTGGGACTTCAATCTAATGGGAGGAATGAAATGATTATCGATATTTCGCGTCGTTCACTGCTTGCGTCCACACTCGGACTGGCCCTTGCCGGAATGCTCTGGCTGGACCACGCACAAGCCGAAGACTTCAAGATGGGCCTGCTGGTGCCCGGTAGCGTTTCCGAAGAGGGATGGAACCGGATCGGCTACAATGCGCTGAAAGGCGTGGAGGAACAGCTTGGCGCCAAGATCAGCTATGTCGAACTGCAGCAGAACCCAGCCTCGTTCGAGAAGGCGTTTCGCGACTATGCCAGCCAGGGCTACAAGGTCATCCTCGGGCACGGCTTCGAGTTCCAGGACGCCGCACGGGACGTCGCAGTCGATTATCCGGACACCTATTTCCTGATTTCGTCGAGCGCGATCCATGAGGGCAACGTCATCGGGCTCAACACCGATACCAGCCAGCCCTTCTACCTGATGGGCGTGATCGCTGCGAAAATGGGCGGCAAGGCGGGCCTTGTCGGCGGTATGGAAATCCCGCCGATTCAGCAGGCTTTCACCGGCTTCAAGAACGGCGCCAAGAGCGTCAATCCAAACTTCCCGATCAGCGAAGCCTATATCGGCAACTTCACCGATACGACGGCCGCCAAGGAAGCGGCGCTCAGCATGATTTCGCAAGGTGCTGACTTCGTCGTGCCGAACGCTTCGGGCGCAACCGTCGGCGGCTACCAGGCGATTGCCGAATCCGGCCCGGACGTGCGCTCCTTCTCGATATTCAGCGACTTTACCGAGGTTGCGCCCAACAACATCCTGGGGCTCTACGTCGCCGACTATGCACAAGGCGTGGTCGAAGTCGTCCGCGCGATCAAGGACGGCAACCCGCCAGCGCAGAACGTCGTTTTCGGCCTGAAGGATCCGAAGGTCATCTCGTTCACCTTCCGCGACGACGGCCCGGTCTCCGTGCCGGAGGATATCCGCGCCGAGGTCAAGGCGATCAGCGCCAAGATCGCCTCTGGCGAGATCAACACCGGCGGCCAATAGCTGCCTCCATGCTGCGACAGGAGATCCGGCCGCAGCCCTTCCCGCGTCACACCAATATCCGGACACACCCATGGCTGAGATAAACCAGGGAGTGCGTGAGACCGTGAATTCTCAAGCAGCCCAAGCTTTCTACAGGACACTCTCGCAGGCTGCGATCAGCGCCCTGACACCCATCGCGGCGGTTCTGGTCGCGCTCGCCTTCGGCGCGCTCCTCCTCTGGCTGAACGGCTTCAACGGCAGCGACGTCGTCACCGTCATGGTCTTCGGCTCGTTCCAGGACATGCGCTCGGTCGGAGAAATACTCCTGAAGGCCACGCCGCTGATCCTGATCGGCGCGGGGCTCTGCGTCGCGTTCCGCTGTTCGATCTGGAACATCGGCGCCGAAGGCCAGCTCTATGTCGGCGCGATCGCCGCAACGCTCGTGGGCACCAGCATCGACGGTCTTTCCGTCTGGGTGCACGCGCCGCTCGTGATGTTGGCCGGCGCATTGGCGGGCGCTGCCTGGGCCGGGATCGCCGGCTATCTGAAGGTGCGCTTTCAGGCGAGCGAGATCGTCACCACGATCATGCTCAACTACATCGCGCTCATCTTGACGAGCTATCTCGTCACCGGCCCGATGCGCGACGCGAGTGCCGCCTATCCGCAATCGGCAAGGCTGGTGCGCGAAGCCTGGACGCCACGCCTGGTGACCGACCTCAGGCTTCACATCGGCATCCTCGTCGCGGTGGTTCTGGCGGTTGCGCTCTACATTTTCCTGCGGAGAAGCAGTCGCGGCTTTGCGCTACGCGTCGTTGGTCTCAACCCGCATGCCGCCCGCTATGCAGGCATGAACGTCGCCCGAAACATAATGATCGCGATGTGCATCAGCGGCGCGATGGCGGGTCTTGCCGGCGCCTTCGAGGTGGCGGGCGTCACACGTCGGCTCTACCAGAACATTTCGCCGGGCTATGGCTTCGAGGGCATCGCTGTGGCGCTCCTGGCGGGCAACAATCCCTTGGCGGCGATCCTGTCTGGCGGGCTTTTTGCGACGCTTCGCTCCGGCTCGGAAGTCCTCCAGATCACTTCCCAGGTCCCGCAGGTCCTGGTGCTGGTCATTCAGGGCATCGTCATCCTCTCGGTCGTCGCCTTCGCAAAGCTGCGCGACATCCTCAGGACAGTGGCTTGAAAGCATGGAAACTCCCACGTGGCTGTAGACCTCCCGCGGGAAAACAAAACTTTGGCGACATTCCTGGAGGATCGGCCCCATGGACGACATGATTTCTCTCACCTTTCTCGCGACGCTCGTCGGGGCCGCCTGGAGGCTTGCCACGCCCCTGATATTCGCCTCGATCGGCGAGGTCTTTTCCGAGCGCGCCGGCGTGCTCAACATCGGGCTTGAAGGCACGATGCTGGTCGGCGCGTTCTCAGGCTTCGCTGCGGCCGCAGCCACCGGCAATATTCCGCTCGGGCTACTGGCCGGCGTTGCCGGCGGCATGCTGTTCGGGCTCGTCTTTGCCTTCTTCACGATCACCATCAAGGCGGACCAGATCGTCGTTGGCGCGGCCCTCAACCTGCTCGGGATGGGCCTGACGGCTTTTCTCTTCCGCACCTATTACGTTTCGACCGGCAAGGGCATCGAGATCGCCCAGCCGGTCCACATTCCCTGGCTGAGCGACCTGCCCTTTCTCGGCGAGGCGTTCTTCCGCCAAAACCTCATCGTCTATTCCACTGTGCTGGTCGCCATCCTCGCCACCCTGGTACTTTACCGTACCTCCTTCGGCCTGACGCTTCGCGCCGTCGGCGAGCACCCGAAGGCCGTCGACGTCGCCGGTCGCAGCGTCGTTGGCTACCGCTATGGCGCCGTGCTCGTTGGCACAGGGCTTGCGGGGCTCGGAGGCGCGTTCCTGACGCTCGGCCATTCCAACCAGTTCGTCGAAGGCATCACCTCCGGCCGCGGCTTCATCGCCCTCGCCGTCGTGGTCTTTGCCCGCTGGTCGCCGATCGGCGCCTTCTTCGTTTCGTTGCTCTTCGGTCTGTTCTACGCGCTGCAACTCATGCTCCAGGCACAGGCATCCGTCGTCGTGCCCTACCAGGTGCTCCAGGCGCTTCCCTACATCATGACGATCGTCACGCTGGTCGCCTTCCGCGGCAAGGGCGCCGCACCCAGCAAACTTGGCCAGCCCTACGAGATGAGGTGATCGACATGTGGAAAAAACCGTTCCTGCGCATCGACAATCTCCGCAAACGTTTCGGCCCGATCGTCGCCAGCGATGGTGTTTCGCTCGAAATCGAGGAAGGCGAGATCCATTCGCTGCTCGGCGAAAACGGTGCCGGCAAGAGCGTGCTGATGAGCATGATATGCGGCATGGTCCGGCCGGATGAGGGCGAGATCATCTACAAGGGGCAATCGGTGCGGTTCGCAAGCCCGCGCGACGCGATCCGCCAGCGCATCGGCATGGTCCACCAACACTTCATGCTCGTGCCGAACCTGACGGTCGCGGAAAACTACATCCTCGGCCAGGGTTCAGCGTTCAGCGTCATATCCGATATCGACAAGGTCCACCGAAAGATCCGCGCCCTTTCCGAGCGCTACGCCCTCGACGTACGTCCCGACGCAATCGTCGAAGACCTCTCGGTCGGCGAGCAGCAGCGAGTGGAAATCTTGAAGGTGCTGTTTCACGGTATCGACCTGCTCATCCTTGACGAGCCGACCGCCGTTCTCACGCCGCAGGAGACCGACCGTCTCCTCTCCCTGATGGGCGATCTCGTGAAGGACGGAAAGACCGTCGTCTTCATTTCGCACAAGCTGGACGAGGTGATGCGGGTCAGCAATCGCATCAGCGTCATGCGTGACGGGCGCGTCGTCAACACGGTTAAGGTCGGGGAGACGAATGCGCGTGAGCTCGCGCGCATGATGGTCGGTCGTGACGTGCGCATGGAGCTGCCGCGCAGCCCCAAACCTCCCGGCCGTATCGTGCTTTCAGTGGAAAACCTTACCTGCCGCGCAGAGACCGGCCTTCCGGCCGTGCGCGGTGTGAGCCTCAACGTGCGCGCCGGCGAAATCGTCGGTATTGCCGGCGTATCCGGCAATGGCCAGACGGAACTGTCGCTGGCGCTCTCCGGCCTGCTGCCGGTCGATGCCGGGCGCGTCGTTCTCAACGGAAACGACATAACCGGGCTCGACCCGGCCGAAATCAATGCCCGGCGCTTTTCTCACATTCCGGAAGACCGCCACAAACACGGCATCGCGCTGCCGCTGTCGCTGAGTGAAAACACCATTCTCCAACGCTACGACCAGAAGCCGTTCGCGACGGGCGGCATGCTCAACCGCAGGGTCATTGGCGAACACACCCGCGACCTGATCAAGCGGTTTCGCGTCAAGTGCCGGGACGAGAACCAGCCGATCGCAGCACTTTCGGGGGGGAACCAGCAAAAGCTCGTCGTTGCGCGGGAACTGGCGCGCGACCCCGATTTCATCCTCGTCAATCAGCTTGCGCGCGGCATCGATATCGGCGCGATGGAGTTCGTGATGGAGGAGATGCTGCGACAGCGCGACAGCGGCCGCGCCATTCTGCTGATCTCGACGGAACTCGAGGAGCTGTTCGCAATCTGCGACCGCATCCTGGTCATGTTCCACGGCGAGATCCTTGGCGAATTGCCGCCGGACCGTTCCCGTCTCGACGAACTCGGCCTGCTGATGGCCGGCAATAGGGATGAACCGGCACTTGCGGGGTAGACAAGCTGAGATCTGACAGGCTTGATGAGGGCAAAATAACAGGAGGCCGCGCCTACATGAACATAACCCTGCGGCAACTCAGGGCCTTCATCGCAGTGGCGGAACTCGGGCAGTTCAACATCGCCGCACGCAACCTTCATCTCACCCAGTCTGCGGTCAGCATCCTCATCCGGGATCTGGAGCAGGAGATCGGTGCGCGCCTCTTTGACCGGCACACGCGCATGGTCTCCCTGACGCTCGTCGGCCAGGAATTCCTGCCCCAGGCGCGCAAGATCCTGAAGGACCTCGAGCTTGCCGTTGGCGACGTGCGCGACAATGCATCCCTGAAGCGCGGCCAGGTGACGATCGCCGCTGCGATCGTGCTTGCGGCAACGGTGGTGCCGCCGATCATCGCCAGATTCCTGAGCAAGTATCCGGAGATCTCCGTCAACATTCGCGACATGCCCGAGGAGCAAATAACGCCTGCGCTCAAGCGCCACGAGGTCGACATCGCCGTCGGCACGCTTTCGGAGGAAGATCCTGAGATTGCCGCCACCCCGCTCTTACGCGACAAGCTGATGCTCGTCTGCCGCGAGGATCACCGGTTTGCAAAGCGCAAATCCGTGCGCTGGGCCGAGCTCAAGGATGAGACGCTGATCACGCTTGCCGCATCCAACCCGCTGCGCAACATCGTCGAGCACAACCTCATTCGCGTCGTGCCGAACTACCGGCCAAAATACGAGGTCCGCTTTTCGACGACGGCGATCAGCATGATTGCCGCCGGAATGGGCGTTTCGGTGCTACCGGAGAACTCCGGTCAGCTCGCCTCGGCCGTCGGGGTAACCACAGTCGATCTCGTTGACCCCATCGTCATGCGCGACGTCTCTCTGCTTCAACGCCGCCACCACAGCCTTTCGCCTGCCGCCGAGCGTCTGAAAGCGGCCTTCATCGCCAGCGTTATGAAATAAGTCTGAGAAGCCGGGAAAAAACGGCCGGCCGTCTCGCTGCCCAACGCCGTCCAGGCGCCTTTCTCGTATTCCCAAACGGTTGAACTCACCCCAATTGCTGTCGGGAAGACCTTTTGGCAGCGCTCCATTACAGACACGCACGGCTCTTCACTGAACGGCGCAGCGACAAACGGGCGGGAATTCCGCGGCTCCCGTCACGGCACGAATTTTCAACTATCGTTATATTTCTTGAAATACAACGATAGTTAAGATTACCTGTGACGAAGAGGCCCGGCCGCGGAAGTGCGACGCGCGCGGCCGTATCTCGAAGTGCCAGCAACTGCCCTAGCTCCGGAACGCCCATGCCCACGTTGCCCCGTCTCAAATCCCACGGTGTCCCTCTGCCTGCTGCGGCCTTGTCCTTCGCTGCACGTCCGGATGGTCACACGCCCAGGATCAGTGCCCATCGCTTGCGGACCTGGGACATTGCCTCGACCTTTCATTGCTCGATCATCGGCACCTGCTTGACGTCAGGAGAATTGCGCCAGGTTCTGATCAGAGCCGGCCAGGATGATGCGCGCGCTGCGACCGACCATACCTTGCACGGCCGGGGCGTGTGGCTTGCTGGTCAGCGGGATCAGGCGGCAAAGTTGCTCAACAAGGCGCTCGACAAACGTCACGAGAGCAGCATCAAGCGCATTCCCCGGCAGGCCGATCAAGACGAACTCCGCAACATCTGGCGCAGTTCCTTCGAGCGCGGTGACATCGCTGGCCCGTTCTGGGCGCTGATGAGCCATCCGGGAACATCGCCCGAATTGATGCGCGAGATCTTCGGGGAAGTGCATATGCTGTCGCACCTGGTCGGCAGCGCAAGTCGTCTCGACATCGCACGACTGACCCAGTTGGAAAAGGAACTCGAACAGGAACGCGAAAGAACCGCCCGGCAGGAGACACGTCTGAAGGCGGCGGCCAATGAGCGTATCGCTTTGCAACAGCGCCTGCGGCAATTGGAAGAGAGAGCGATCCACGCCGAAGCGATCGCCGCGGCTGTCGCCCCCTCGGCGCGCATCGCAAGAAGCACGAGGGGTCTGTCTGAAGCCAAGGAAACGGACGACATCCGCAGCGAGGCCTTCGCCCAGCGCCTTGCCGCATCCGAGGAGAAATCCGCTGCTCTGCAGCGGGAACTGGAGCAAATGCAGGACCTGCGTTATGCGGTCCTACGCGAGAACGAAGCCCTCGAGGCGGCAATAACAGCGCAAATCAGGGACGACAGCAACACGCCGCCCGCGCAGCTTACCGGCCCCGTGCTCTATGTCGGCGGCCGCCGCAATCTGTTTGATCACCTTCGCGCCTACGCAAGAATACGCGGCATCAACCTTCTCCTCCACGATGGAGGCATGGAAGACAGCACGACGCTCCTGCCTGCCCTCGTCGGGCAGGCAGCGACGATCCTCTTTCCGGTCGATCACATCAGTCACGCCGCAGTGGGCCTGGTCAAACGCCTTTGCCGCGAGCAGCAAAAACAGTATCTACCGCTTCGCTCCGCCGGGCTTGCCAGCTTCCTCACCGCCATCAGCGGAGCCGGCGGAGCCTATGGACGTCCATAGCTCCGGTGATCTGTCCATGCCTGCGGTCGCGAGGGCCCCGTTCACCGGACGATCAGGAACACCCCACTGACGATGGCAAAGCCGAGGACGGCGATGCGCAGGCCGCGGCCGCCGATGCGGCCATGGACGTGTCTTGAAACCGCACTTCCGAGCAGTACCGCCGGCGTCAGATAAAGGGCGACGAGCAGTTGCTCTGACCCAACGCGTCCGGATATGGCCAGCACGGCGAGGGACATGACCTCGCCGACGAAGAAGCAAAGGGCGACCGTTGCCCTTAGGACCGGCGCCTTGGCGTGCTGGTAGAGCAGCGCAAGCGGCGGGCCACCGATGCCCGTGGCGGTTTCGGTGACGCCGGTGAACAATCCCACCCCGAGTGCGCTCGGCCTGTTCGGCGTGAACGGCGGGGCGACGAGAGCGGCAACGGCTGCAACCACCGTAAACACACCGACGGCAAGATCCAGTTGTTCGATCGAAAGCGCTGCCAGCAACCACAGGCCACCGAAGGTTCCCGCGAAGCGACCGATCGTGATCCAGGTCGCACCCGACCAGTCGACATGGGCACGCTCTCGCGCCGCCACGTGCAGATTGAGCGGCAGCATCAGCAAAAGCAGGGTCACCGGCAGCAGATCGGGCTTCAGCATCCCGACGATCGGCGCGACGATCAGGGCAAAGCCGATGCCGATCGACCCTTGAATGAAGGCCGAGACGAACGTCACGGCGGAGAGAACGGCAAGAAGACCAAAACTCATTGGTATTGCCCAAGACGACGGTGCGCTTCCGACAGCGGGTGAATGCGCTGGATCGGCGCCTCGGCAATGGCGGTTGCCGTCTCGCCGCGCACCTCTTCGAGAAGCGCCCGGGCATCCCAGTCGATCGGCCAGCCTTGCCACAGCCGAAGCTGGCCGTTGGTAAACACCGCGTCGATCTGATCGCGATTGCCGTAGCGGACAAGCTCCCACGTCAGATCGTGTGAGGGCGTAAATTCAGGCCGGTCGAGATCGACGAGCAGGAAATCGGCCGCAAGCCCCTCGGTGATCGATCCGGTCACACCGGCAAGGCCCGCAGCGTCTGCGGCGCCGGACGTTGCCCGATCGAGCCAGAGCCAGCCGCCGCCGCAGGAAGAATCCCCGGTTGCAAGTCCGAAGCCCGCGCGCTGAAGGCCTTCGGCCGCATCCATCAGACGGAACGCGTCGGCGCGCGTTCCGTCCGTTCCAAGCCCGAACCTGATGCCGAGCGCTGCCATCTGCAGGGCTGGTGCGACGGCATTCCCCTTCCATAAGGTGGCAACAGGATTGTAAGCGACGGCGGTGCCAGTCTCGCCCAAGAGATTGAGTTCATGCGGCGTGACGAGCGTCGAGTGTGCCAGCAGGACCTGGGGCCCAAGAACACCCAGATGCGCCAGGTGCTCGATCGGTCGCCGTCCTCTTGCTGCCAACGAGCGTTCAACGGCAACGAGGTGTTCGTTGACATGGGTCTGGAACACCGCCCCGGACGCGGCTGCCATTTCGGAAACCGCTCTAAGCATTCCGTCCGTGGCGGCCTCCGGGATAGAAATCGCCAGCGAGGGGTGGATCAGAGGGTTTCGTCTGTAGGCGGACACGTGCTCTTCGGCCAGACGCAGGATGGCGGCGGGTTCGGCGATCTCAGCACTTCCGGAAAGATCGTTGCAGATAAAGCCGACGACGCTTCGAAGCCCCACCTCCTCTGCAGCCCGCACCAGCGCGCCGACATGGCCCTTTGAGCGAGTACCGGCGTCAACGGCGGTGGTAAATCCGCCGCGCAACGCTTCCCATGCGGCAAGCTTTGCCGAGAGATAGACCATGCGCTCATTGAGGCTGCCTTCCAGCGGCACCCAGACCCGCCGGAAGATTTCCGACGGTTCTCCAAAGACGAGGGCCTTGCCGAGCGACTGGGTCAGGTGCGTATGGGTATCGATGAAGCCAGGCATCAGCAGATGGTCGGGCAGGTCGATCGGGACAATTTCGGGAAAGTCCCGGGCGATTGCTTCCACCGTGTCGATCCGGTGGAAGATACCGTCGCGCACGACAATGGCTTTTCCGCTGCGCGGGCCTTCGGGCAGAAGCACCTGCCCTGGGCGCAGCACGAGGTCGCCGGTTGTCGACAGTTGTTGGCGGATTGCGCTCACTCGCTTGCTCCTTGAGTGGTGGATTGTAGAGGCGCCGTCGCGATCGCGGATCGTCCCGCTTGGCCCCAATGCGAAAAAATGGCGTTGACGACGACGGCGGTGATCGTGCCTGCGGCAAGTCCGTTGCCGAGGATCATCTGCGTCCATTGCGGGAACTGACTGTAGACTCCGGGCACAAGGATCGGCAGGAGCCCCATCGACAGGGCAGAAGCGAGCGTGAACATGGAGCCATGCTCACGCAGATCGACACGACGCAGGAGGTCGATCCCGATGACGCCGATAATCGAAAAGACGATGACGGCCGTGCCGCCGACGACGGCTTCAGGCAATGCCGTGGCCATCCGGCCGATCGGCGCGAAGAGAGCGATGAGAACGAGGATGGCGCCCGCCATTGCCGTCACATAACGGGACCTGACGCCGGTCGCGCGCACGATCCCGACGTTCTCGCCGCTGGTGATGATCAGCGATGTGCCGAACAGGCCACCGACAAGCGACATCAGTGCATCGCCGCGGATGGTCGCAGGCACGATTGCATGGGCATCTCCCCGTCGGCCGACGATTTCCACCGTCGCGATCGTCTGACCGGTCGCCTCCGCCATGGAAATGATCGAGAACACGATCAGCGGGATGGCTGCGACGAGGTCAAACTTCGGCATGCCGAAGGGGAATAATTGCGGAACGGCGATGACCGGCCCGTCAAACACGCCGGACAGATCCATGTGGCCGATGACGAGCGCGACGAGCGCACCCCCGACCAGCCCGAGCATGACGGCGAGCCGCTGGAGCGTTCCGGAAAAGACCCGCGCCGCAGCGACCGTCAGGATGATCGTGATCAGCGCCAGCCCGACCTCAACGGGTGCCGCGAAACCTTCGCTACCAGGCTTTCCGGTGATGGTCACGCCATAGATGCGCACGAGATTGACCGAGACCAGCAACAGCATCGTTCCAACGACGATCGGCGGAAAATAACGCAGCAACCTGCGGAAGACCGGCAGTGCCAGAAAGTAAAAGAGAGCCGTTACGATGACGGAGCCCACGGCGGTCTGAACATCCGTCTGCTGGGCGATCGCCAGAAAGATTGCAATCGGTGCGCCGCCCGGCACCATCACGAAGGGCAGGCGTGCGCCAAACCCCTTTGGCCCGAAGCTCTGAAGCATCGAGCCGAGGCCACAGACGAAAAACGTGGCGCTGATGAGCGAGACCGTCACCGCGTCCGAAAACCCAAGGGCCTTGCTGACAAGAAAGACGGCGGTAATGGGAGACGCGGCCATCACCAGCACGTGTTGAAGACCGAACAGGAACAGGCTGCGCAGCGGCAGCCCCTCATCGACCGGTTCGACCACTCCATTCAATTCACTCTGCATGTTTTCCTCCTCCCGGCCTCCTCAAGCCGTTATGCAAATCGTTTTGCATGCGCATCCACTAACACACAATCGCGGCTTTGCAAATCGTTTTGCTTCGGTACGATCGGCGTGATAGGAGAGGTTGATCGGAGGACTGATGGGCAAACCTACTATCGCCGACCTTGCCAAGGCGGCCGGAGTGTCGGTCACAACTGTTTCGCACGCATTCAGTGGCCGGCGTTACGTCGAGCCGGAAACGCGCAAACGCATCGAGACGCTGGCGCAGGAGATGGGCTATCGTCCCAATCACCGTGCGCAGCGTTTGCGCACCGGCAGAGCCGGATCGATTGCGTTGGTTTCATCGATGCCCTTTGCGGTGGCCGCCGGACCGTCGAGGCTGGGTTTCCTTATGGAAATTGCCGCCGCCGCCGCGGTAACGGCTTTTGCCAGAGGCATTTCCCTTTGCCTCGTCCCTCCGCTCGGGCCTCGCGACCGCCTCGACGCGCTTGAGGTAGACGGGGCCATCGTCGTGGAGCCGGAACGGGACGACCCGGTGCTGGATTTCTTTTCCTCCCGCGGGACCGAGGTCGTGTGCATCGGGCGCGCGCCTGGCCGTCACGATCTTCCGTTCGTGGATTTGCAGAGCACGGCCACCGCACATCTGCTGCTCGATCACCTGTTTGCGGGCGATGGCCAGATCGGTTTGATAACGGGTGAACAAAGGCGCAATTCCTATATCGAGATGGAGGCTGTCTATGCGCAGCGCATGGCCGAAAGCGGCTTTCTGCCACTCGCCATTCGCATCGACGAAAAGGGGGGCGAGCAGGCGGCAACCATCGCCGCTGAAAGCTTGCTGCGCGCCAATCCCTCCATCTCGGCTCTTTGCGTGCCGATCGACGCCTTTGCGACAGGCGTTGTCAACGCGGCCCACGCCACCGGGCGCCAGATCCCACGCGATCTACGGATCGCGACCCGCTACGACGGCATGCGGGCCAAGCTTGCCACCCCTCCACTGACAGCAGTTGATCTGCACCTTGGAGAGGTGGCCGCCGCCGCAGTCGACCTGCTCCTGGCGCGATTGGAGCAGGTGAACATCGAACCAGCGGACCTGCCGCCACCAGGGCTGATCCTACGCCCCTCTTCGCTGGTTTCGCGTGATACTCTCTGAGCAAGACTCAAGCCAAGAGCGCTGTGGCCCGACATGCGCACGGATGGCCGCATACTGCTTCACTTCGCGACGCGACCATTATGAGCTACGGCCACCGGCACCTCGAACCGATCTTGCCGGGTTTCGCCCGTTACCATCGTCGAGCACAGGGAAAACAACCCGAAGCCTCACTCGTGTCGGACACAGTTCGCCACGACGGATCGTCGCCTCATTTGGTTCCGACATGGGGCATTGAGACCAATCGGAACAATACCAGTTTAAAACCCAGGAAAAATTTTGCATAAGGAGTCATCCGGAAAGGTGATCTCCCATGAACGATCAGACAGCGCTCGCGTTTCTTGCCAACCAAATGTCAGGCGACAGCAGCGAGCCGCTCTATCGCCGTCTTGAAGAGGCGATCAAGCAGGCCATAAACGCATCGACACTCCGCCGTGGCGCCGTCATCCCCAGCGAGCGGGACTTGAGCGAGGGCCTTTCGATCTCGCGCGTAACGGTGCGCAAGGCGATCGAGGGCCTGGTTGCCGATGGCCTGCTCGACCGCCGTCAAGGCGCAAAGACCGTGGTTTCCTCACGCGTTGAGAAGTCGCTGGCGACGATGACGAGCTTTTCCGAAGACATGCGCTCGCGCGGGCTCGAACCCGGCTGCACCTGGATCTCCCGCGAAATCAGTCGCCCGTCACCGGCCGAAATGATGGCGCTCGGCATTCCGGCGGGCGAAAAAATCGTGCGCCTCCGACGCCTGAGAACCGCCAACGACACCCCGATCGCGATCGAAACGGCATCGCTTCCTGCCCGCTTCGTGCCGGATCCCGGTGCAATCGGCGCATCCCTGTATGAGTACCTCGCCACCCACGGCGCGCTACCCGTCCGGGCACTGCAGCGCATGCAGGCCAAGCCCGCCAGCGAGGAGGAGCGGCGCCTGCTCGAAACGCCCGAAGGTACGAGCCTGCTCGTCATGGAGCGGCGCTGTTTCCTGGCCGACGGGCAGATCGTCGAGTTCACCCAGACCAAGTATCGGGGCGACGTGTACGACTTCGTCATCGAACTGATGAGATAATACCAGTATAATTCCTGTTGCAATCTGGTCTTACACTGCTACCGTTAGGCCTCCATTGGGAGAGCCTGCGTGACCTTCGACATCCATAGCCTCAAGCACGGCCTGATCGTTTCCTGTCAACCGGTGAAGGGCGGCGTCATGGACAATGCCGCCATGGTTGTCGGTTTCGCGTTGGCCGCGCTCGACGGTGGCGCAACCGCCCTTCGCATCGAGTCCGCGGACTATGTTCGCGCCGTGCGACAGGCGACCGATCGCCCGATTATTGGCCTCGTCAAGCGCGACCTGGACACGTCACCGGTCCGTATCACCCCCTTCATCGAAGACGTCGACGCTCTGGCCGCAGCCGGCGCCGATATCATCGCCTATGATGCCACGTCCCGTGAGCGGCCGGTTGCGACCAAGACGCTCGTCGAGCGCATCCACGCCGCCGGCAAGATCGCCATGGCCGATTGCTCGGTCATTGCCGACGCCGAGCGCGCGCTTATCGAAGGCGCGCAGATCGTCGGTTCCACACTTGCCGGGTACACGGGACCGGTCGAGCCGACGGAACCGGACTTCGCCCTCATCGCCGCCATGCGCAGGCTGACCCCTCACGTGGTTGCCGAAGGCTGTGTGCGCACGCCCGAACAGGCCGCTCAGGCGCTTCAGGCAGGCGCCTTCACCGTCGTCGTCGGCTCCGCGATCACGCGTCCCGAGCACGTGACGGCGTGGTTCCGGCAGGCGCTCGACGAAACGCTTGCCGGAAGCGAGGCTTGACCATGAGCAAGCCCCGGACCGTTCTTTCGATCGATGTCGGCGGCACGAAAATGCTCGCTGCCCTTGTCCGGGGAACAGAGATCGTCGACACGCACCGGATGCCGACGCCCCGCGAAGGCGACCCGGCGCAATGGCTGACCGCCCTCTTCGGGGCAATCGCGTCCTGGCGCGGTGCCTATGGCTCGGTCGGCGCCGCGGCTACCGGTATTGTCGATAACGGCCAATGGTCGGCGCTCAATCGCAAGACCCTCGACATCCCCGACGGCTTTGCTCTGACGGAAACGATCGAGCGGCTCGCAGGTGTGCCGGTGCTGGCTGCAAACGACGCCCACGCGGCCGCCTGGGGCGAATACACCTTCGGCGCAGGCAACCGCGAAGACATGGTTTTCCTGACGATCTCGACCGGCATCGGCGGGGGCGTCGTCCTGAACGGGCGCCTGCTCGAAGGGCTTGCCGGACACTTCGGCCAGTCGCGCAGCGCCGAATGGCCAGATGACGCGCTTGAAGACCACATTTCCGGCCACTGGATCGCCAGGCAGGCAGCCCCCCACCAATCGGGCGCAACCGCACGCGACGTCTTTTCCGCCGCTCGCGACGGACACGACTTCGCGAGGCGCATCATTGCAACATCCGCGGAGCGAACCGCTTTGCTCTGCCGCAACATCCAGCTTTCGCTGGACCCGAGGCGCATCGTCATCGGTGGCAGCATCGGTCTGGCCGAAGGCTATCTCGCCGCCGTAGACCGCGGACTGGAAGCAGTGCCGCCACGCCTTCGACCATCGCTACACGCCGCCGCCCTTGGGGAGAATGCAGGGGTGATCGGCATCGCTGATCTTGCAGAGCGTCAACAAAACTTGAGGGAGAACCAAAGATGACATTTGCGACCACGAAAAGACATGCACTGCTTGCCGCCGCGGGCATTGCCGGGCTGCTGGCGGCAACGCCAGCCCTTGCGGAAGTGACCGTTCTCGGCTGGCCGGGCGGCCCGGAAGAGACAGCGCTGCGTGCCGCTGCCGATGCATACAACGCCAAGTCCGATGTCGCCGAAAACGACAAGGTCGAACTTCTGTTCTTCAACCGCGACGGCTTCTGGGACAAGCTGCAGGCCGACCTCGCCGCCGGTTCGAAAGCCTTCGATCTCAATCTGCTTGCCACCTATTCGATCGGCCGCTATGCGCCGTTCATGGAGCCGGTTGAGCTCTCGAGCGAAGCCAAGGCGGTCTATGGCGATTCCGTTCTGTCGACCATGCAGTACCAGGGCAAGCAATATGGGGTGCCGACCGATCTCTCGCTCCATTTCATGTATTTCCGCAAGGATCTGATCGAGGCCCTGCTGAAGGATGACGCCGGCAAGGCGAAATATGCCGAGATCTCCGAGAAGTACCTTGGCAAGAAGCTGGAGCCGAAGACCCCGGACGAATGGACCTGGGACGATTACGCCGCCACCGCGCTCTATTTCACCCAGGCCGTCAACCCGGACAGCCCGACCCGCTACGGCACGGTGCTGCAGCTCAAGAACCTGCTGTTCAACATCATGGTCTGGCAGTCGGTACCGCGCGCCTATGGTGCCAACTGGATGGACGACAGCGGCAAGATCACCGTCAACTCCGATGCCTATCGCAAGGGCCTCGAGATCTACAAGCTGCTCTACGACAATGGCGCGACCCCGAAGGACTCGCTGTCCTACGAGTTTGCCGAGGCGAATGCCGCCTTTGCCTCCGGCCAGGTGGCCGCAATGCTGCAATGGAATGCGGCCGCCGGCGACCTGACGAGCAAGGAAAAATCGCCTGCCGTTGCCGACGTGACCGAAACGGTTGCGCCCCCTGCAGGTCCCGAAGGGCGCTTCACTCACATCCACGGCCTCGGTTTCGGCCTCAACAAGAATGCCGAAAACAAGGAGGGGGCGGCCAAGTTCCTGAAGTGGCTGTCTTCCAAGGAAGCCGCACTGACCTACGCCAAGAACAACGGCGCGCCGGCCCTGACACCTGAGGTGGTTGCCGAAGTTGCTGAATCCCGGCCTGATCTTGTCAAGCTGGGCGAATTCGCCGGCAAGTACGGTTACGTCATGAACGGCGCTACGTCGGCCAAGGCGCTTTCGGTCTACGAGCTGCAGGCCAAGGAGTTCACCGGCTATTGGTCCGGCCAGCAGTCGATCGACGACGCGCTCGCCAATACCGAAAAGGGCATGGCAGACCTGCTGAAGTAAGTGACAGGCTGCGGTGGCCGACAGGACGCCGCAGCCCTCCACGACAAGCGGGTACTGGGCAAGCTCCTCCGCTCTCAAGGATGTGGGCTGGCAAGAGCTCCCGTAACAGGCGCGAAAAAGCGGACCGAGGAAACACCTTGCGTCCCCTTGCCCGTCCGACAACAGACACAGATCGGTGCCATGACGATAGCCAGACCGCAATCCAATGCCCCTGAATTCCGGCTGCTCGCCACGCCGCTCGTCCTCTTCCTGCTCGTGTTTCTGGGCTTCCCGGCCCTCGTCAATCTGATCTATTCGGTCTCCGAGGTTTCCTTCGAAACACTGCGTGAGCCGGCATTTACGGGGTTCAAGAATTTCCTCTCGGTCTGGAACGATGCGGCCTTCTGGCAGGCGAGCTGGTTCTCGCTGCGCTTCGGCTTGCTGACCGCCATTCTCGAATGTCTTTTCGGCCTGTTTCTGGCGATATTCTTGTCGCCGCTGATCGAAAAGCGGAGCTGGCTGATGGCGATCCTGATGTTGCCGCTGATGGTCGCGCCGGCGCTGGTCGGCCTCATGTACCGCCTTGTCCTGCACGAGTTCGTCGGCCCGGTGCCCTACTATCTCTGGACCTATTTCGGCGCCAGCATCTCGTTCCTTGGGCCTGGCTCGGCCTTCTGGACCCTGGTCGTCGTCGAGACGCTGCAGTGGACACCGTTCACGCTGCTGCTTTTCTACATGGCCTATCAGGCGATCCCCTCCGAGATTGCCGAAGCATCCGCCATGGATGGGGCACGAGGCCTGCAGCGCCTGTGGTTCATCGAACTGCCGATGATGGGGCCGACGATCGCCGCCGCCCTGCTCATTCGCTTCATCGACGGCTTCCGGGTCTTCGACAATGTCTATGTGCTGACGGGCAGCGGTCCCGGCGGATCGACGGCATCATTGTCGATCTACATCTACGAAGCTTTCTTCAAGCAGGGCGCCATCGGCAAGGCGGTTGCCGCCTCTGTCGTCCTGTTCGTCGCCTCATTCGCCGTGCTCTACGGCCTCAACGCTCTCGCCAGCCGGCGGAAAGGCGCCAAGCGATGATCACAGCACTCCGTTGGCTGGTTTTCGCCATTGCCGCCATCGCCTTGAATTTCCCGGTGCTGGTGACGCTTTCCACCTCGTTCAAGAGCGCGCGCGAGCTCTCCGGCAATCCCGGGCTCTGGGTACAGGCCCCGACATTCGAGAACTACCGCACCGTCTTTGAGGTCTCCGACCGGCTGAACATCTTCCTCTATCTGTTCAACAGCCTCGCGGTGGCGCTGATGGGCACGGTGCTTGCCGTGGCACTGGCGCTTCCGGCGGCCTACGCGATCGCCCGTGGCAGAATCGGCGAACGCACGCTTCTGCCCTTCATCGTCAATCTGCGCGCCGTACCGCTGATCATCTTTGCGATCCCGCTTTACATGATGTTCCAGTGGCTGGCGCTGCTCGATACGCGCCTGGGGCTTGGGCTGATCCTCACGATCGTCAATCTGCCGCTCGCACTCGTCATTCTCGTCAATGCTATCCGGGACCTGCCTTCAGAACTCGACGAGGCTGCCCTCATGGACGGTGCGAACCGCACGCAGATCCTCATCAAGGTCGTGACGCCGCTCTGCCGGCCGGCGATCGTCACCAGCCTGATCTTCGGCTTCATCACCGCCTGGAACGAGTTCCTCTTCGGCCTGATGCTGACGACCTCCAAGGCTGTTCCGGTCACGGTCGGCGCATCCTTCTTTTTCGCCGCAAGCGGCGGTGGCGTGCAATGGGGTGTCGCCTCGGCCGTGATGATCGTCGGCGCTCTTCCACCAATGCTGCTCGGCCTTGTCATGTACCGCCAGATCAGCGGATCGATGACCGCCGGCGCGGTCAAGGGTTGATAGTCCAGGAGACACGCATGGGTACGATTTCGCTCAAGAAAGCCGGCAAGCGCTACGGCGCGGTGGAGATCATCCGGGAGCTCGACCTCGAGATCGCCGACGGGGAACTCGTCGTCATCGTCGGGCCCTCCGGCTGCGGTAAATCCACGCTGCTGCGCATGATCGCAGGCCTCGAGGCGACGACCGCTGGGCAAATCCTGATCGATGGCCGCGACGTGACGTCCGCTTCGCCGGTCGATCGCCAGCTTGCCATGGTTTTCCAGTCCTATGCGCTCTATCCGCATATGACCGTGCGGCAGAACATGGGCTTCGGACTGCGGCTTGCCAAGGTGCCGGCGGCAACCGCCAAGGCCAAGATCGAGGCCGCGGCAGAAACGCTCAAGCTCACGCCCCTGCTCGACCGCTATCCGAAGGAGCTCTCGGGCGGTCAGCGCCAGCGCGTCGCCATGGGCCGGGCGATCGTGCGTGAGCCGGTCGGCTTCCTCTTCGACGAACCGCTTTCAAACCTTGATGCGGCGCTGCGGGTCGATATGCGGCTTGAGATCGCCAAGCTGCATCGCACCCTCGGCGCCACCATGATCTATGTGACCCACGACCAGGTGGAGGCGATGACGCTCGCCGACAGGATCGTGGTGATGAAGGACGGGCGGATCATGCAGCAGGGTCGCCCGAGAGACCTCTACGAAAAACCGGCGAACCTTTTCGTGGCGCAGTTCATCGGCAGCCCGAAGATGAACCTCCTGCCCTGCCGGCGCGACCGGGGCGATCGTCTCGACCTGAGCGGCGAAGGCAATCTGACGCTTCCCATGTCGGGGAAGTCTGAACCCGAGCAATTGGGCGCGCGACCCGAGCACCTGGCGCTGGTTGCACCGGAGAGCGGTCACTGCCGCGGCGTCGTCGAGGCGAGCGAATATCTCGGCGGCAATTTGAGCGTCTTCGTTCGCGCCGGCCGGCTCGGCCTGATCAACGTCAGTGCACCGGCCGACACGCCTTTCCGGGTCGGCGAAGCCGTCGGAATCCGGATCGATGAGAACCGGTCGTCGCTGTTCGATAGCGCAGGCGCGGCGATTGGTGCCTGGCGCTAGAGCGTCCGCCTCTGGTCTGTGAGCGGAGGAAGTCCGCAAGCCGTCCTGTCCTGCCCCTGGCCGCTGTCACTGCAGCATCCGCAAGGATGAAGGGCCCATGACCCCTGGCGATCAAGGTTCATCAAGCAGTCCCCCTCCTCGGATAAAGGAGGGGCCATCCTTCATCGTTGGGGACATTGCTGGAACTCCAGCGCGCTCTACTTCTTCTCCATCTCTTGGCGGAGGAACAAAGATGTCTGTAACGGCGCGACCTCGAGCGGCATCCGCTCCGGCCGGGAAAACAGAGCCGGCAGCGGCCAAGCGGGCGGGAAGAGGGCATCACTGGATCAGGAAGGCCGACGCCGACCAGACGAGAGCAAGCTTTCCCGAACTCTTCTTCGATCTCGTTTTTGTCTTCGCCCTTGTCCAGCTCGCAAAGACGCTCGCCACTGATTTCGGCCCCACTGCCCTTGCCGAGGCTGCTCTTCTCATCCTGGCGATCTGGTGGATCTGGATCCACACGACGTGGGTCACAAATCTGCTCGACACCGAGCAGGATCCGGTGCGGCTGATGCTCTTTCTCTTGATGTTCGGCGGCATTCTTCTGGCAATCGCCTTGCCGGGCGCGTTTGCAGACCATGGTTTTGCCTTTGCGATGATCTACTGCTGCATGCAGATAGGGCGGTCCGTGTTCATGCTCTTCGCCTATCATCGCGTCGACGCCGCATCCTTCCGGACCTTTTTGCGCATTACCTTGTGGCTGGTCCTTGCGAGCCTGTTCTGGCTGGTGGGCTCGCAAATGGAGACGACGGCGCGAATTGCGTTGTGGAGTGTCGCTCTCCTCATCGAATACCTGGCTCCGGCCCTAAGGTACTATCTTCCAGGTCTTGGGAGATCGGCACCCGAGACGCTGGACGTTTCCGGCAAGCACATGGCGGAACGCTGCGCCTTGTTTGTGATTATTTGCCTGGGCGAAACGATCCTGACGACCGGGCGCAACGCCGCAGAGCACATGACGGACGACATGACCTTTGCCGTCTTTTGCAGCGCGTTCCTAAGCACCGGCTTCATGTGGTGGATCTACTTCCACCACGGGCAGGAGAAAGCCGCCGACAAAGCGGAAACGACGTCGAAACCCGAAGCACTGTCACTCAATCTGTTTACGTATGGCCACTTGCCAATCGTCTCCGGCGTCATTCTGACGGCGGTCGGCGAGGACTTCAGCCTGTCTCACGCCGAAGAAGAAAGCACGATAAAAACTGCCTTGGCAGTGCTCGGCGGTCCGGCGCTGTTTTTGGCCGGCAACATCTGGATAAAGCTGGCCGCGGCGCGCCAGTTCCCGATTTCACACGTTGTCGGGCTCGCCGGCCTCGCCGCCGCGGGCATGCTTTTTGCGGTTGCCGCCAACTATCACCTGCAGTTTCTGGCGACGACCATCCTCTTTTTCGTTGCCATCTGGGAGTATCTGGCATTGCGCGGTGCCTCAGCTTCGACAGCGTAACCCGGACGACAAACTGACGGGGCAACCTCCGAGACATGCGCGGTTCTTAATGCTGAACGCGCCGGCCGATCGACACGACATAAAGCCGCGTTTCCACCACGGTCAGCGAGGCACTCCAAAGGCTGGAAGAGCAACTGGGGTGCCAGTTGGCGCTACGAGGCAGCCGCAAGTTTGAACTGACAGCGCCTGGGCAAAAGGTCTTCGAAGAGTGCAGCGGCCATGGCCGACTTCAGCTCCGATCGCAGGTCCGCTCGCCCCATCCCAAAGCGGGAACAAATGAAGAGGCGGCCTGCCTGACCGACCGTCCTCCCGATGACGCCGCCGCTGGCCGTCAGGCGCTGGCCCAGTCATCGAGCATCGTCAGACACCGAGCGGTCGAGCGGCAGGAGAAGCGGGTTCAAATCTGGAATCATCCCGACTATGCCCCTTGCGCAAACCATGACCGGGTTGGATACAGATAGCCCCTCACCGATCTCGCCGCGCTCAGATCACGACAGATCCGCCGCACAGGCCTAAAGCAACTCCGGAACACTGACATGCCAGTCGTCGCCTCCTACATGTATCGTTCGGGCAAGCGCGCCGAAGAAATCCCGCTTGCCGCCAAGCCATTCGAAGCATCAGGTGGCGACTTCGCCTGGATCGGGTTGACTGAGCCGACAAAGGAGGAGATGGCCGATCTTCAGGCCATGTTCGCTCTTCATCCGCTCGCGGTCGAAGACGCCCTCAGCGGCAATCAGGTGCCGAAGGTGGACATCTACGGCGATCAGTTGTTCGTCATCGTCAAAACCGCCCACCTTGAGGGTGACAAGATCACCTACGGCGAAACCTGCATTTTCGTGGGCAAACACCACCTGATTTCTGTTCGCCATGGGTCTGCCCGCTCCCATAAGGAGTTGCGCCAACAGCTGGAACAGTCGCCGAAGTTCCTTGAGCACGGCCCGGACTACGTCCTGCACGGCATTATCGACTTTGTCGTTGACGGTTATTTGCCGGTCGTCGAGACGCTCGAGGACAAGGTTCTGGAACTCGAGAAACACGTCCTTGTGTCCTTCCTGCAGCCCGAACAGATCAGGCGCATCTTCCGCATGCGCCGCCACGTCATCCGCTTTCAGCGGGTGCTCGGACCGATGGGAGAGGTGGCGGGGAAGCTCACCCATTTCGAGCTGCCCTGCATCGACGACAATGCCAAGCCTTTCTTCAAAGATGTTCTTGACCATGTGAGACGTGTGGAAGGCCTGGTCGGCGGCCTTCGCGAGATCATGACATCCGTGTTCGAAGCTTCCAATCTCCTGGAGCAGCAGCGCCAAGGCACCATCACACGGCAGCTTGCAGCCTGGGCGGCAATCCTTGCCGTGCCGACCGCCATTGCCGGCATCTACGGGATGAACTTCGAGCACATGCCGGAACTTGCGACCCGCTACGGCTACTTTGCCGTCCTCGGTGTCATCGCGACGCTTTGCTCAATCCTCTACTGGCGGTTCAAGAGGTCGGGCTGGCTGTAGGAGCCGCGCCGCCTTGGCACTCCGCCGCATGACCCGCCAACGTCACGTCGAAGACAGGTTGCGCGCTCCGGAAAATTCGGTCCGAAAGTCCGGACGCCGTCCAAGGTCGTTGGACGGCGCCGAGGGCTTCGCCCACAGCGAGCCCTGCCTGGATGGCATCCTCGTGGAAACCTGAACCGAAATACGAGCCGCAAAACCACGTATTGGACTGCCCTTGCAGCGACCAAAGCTGCTTCTGTGCCGCAAGGGTGGCCGCGTTAAAGAGCGGATGCTGATAGAAGCCGCGCCAGAACACCTTGTGCTCTTCCGGCGGATGCAGCGGGCTGAGCGTCACGAAGAGCGGGCGCCGGCTCTCAATGCCTTGAAGCCTGTTCATCCAGTAGGTCACGCAGGGCTTGCGCCGCTCGCCGCCCTCGCGACCCGAGCGCGCCAGGTAGTTCCAGCTCGCCCAGACGCGATTTCGCTGCGGCATCAGGCTCTCGTCGCTATGAAGAATTGTTTCGTTCACCCCATAGGAAAAGGCGCCCAAGGTCTCGGCCTCTCGTTTTGAACGGTCGACCAGAAGCCCGAGCGCATGGTCGGCATGGGCGCCGATCACAACGTGGTCGTACCATTCCAGTTCCGCGCCTGGCACCGTTATCTCTACCGCGCCGTTCAGCCGTCGGATCGCCGTCACGGGCGCTTTCAAACGGATGCGATCGCGAAAGGAAGCTGCAAGCCGTTCGACATAGGCGCGGCTGCCACCATCAACGGTCCGCCAGACGGGGCGGCGAAAGAACTTCAGGAGACCGTGGTTTTCACAAAACCGGACGAAGGAAACCGCGGGATAGTTGCCGATCTCGAGCGCTGGCGTCGACCAGATCGCAGCTGCCATCGGATAGAGATGATCCTCGCGGAAGGCTGTTCCAAACCCCGCCCCATTGAGGTAGTCGTCGAGGCTCGCCGAGGGATCGAGGTCCCGCACGCCCTCCGGTGCCTCCCTGTAGAAACGCACCAGATCGCGCAGCATCGACCAGAAGCGCGGGCTTGCAAGATTGCTGCGCTGCGCGAAAAGACCGGCAAGGCTGGTTCCCGAGTATTCGAGAAGGCCGTCATCCATAGAGACGGCAAAGGACATGTCCGAGGCCTTCGTCGGCACTTCAAGGTGGCGAAACAGTGCCGTCAGGTTCGGATAGGTCAGTTCGTTATAGACGATAAAGCCGGTATCGACCGCCGCGCCATCCGCGTCCACCGTGTGGCAGTGTCCGCCGATGCGATCGTCTGCCTCAAACACCGTCACCTCATGGCGCTGCGACAGCAGCCAGGCTGCGGAAAGACCAGCGATGCCCGTGCCCACCACGGCGACTTTGAGGGGCCGGTCGGACCGCGAAATATGGCGCATTGGGAACCTTCCTGCCGCTGTCGATTTGTCTCGTAGTTTCTGTAATTCTACGAGTGCGGAGCCCGTCCGGATCACCGTCGTTCAATAATTCCGAGCCGGTGATCCGCAGAAGCAACCGCCGCGTAAAAAGGCGCATGTATGGTAGCTCGACCGACATCGACGAAAAGGCTGGAAATGGCACGCCGCCAAAGCGGTATGCCATCGTGAGCCTCATTGAAAACCGGCAGGCGCCGACCCCAGAAGAGCTGATCGACCTTATCAAGGCGGTCTCGCGCGACCGGGACCGCCAGGCCTTTGCGCTGGTCTTTCAGCACTTTGGACCGCGATTGAAGACATACTTCCTACGGCTGACCGTTTCATCGGGTCTGGCAGAGGATCTCGTGCAGGAGACGATGCTGAACGTCTGGCGCAAGTCCTCCTACTTCGACCCCGCGCGCGCCGGCGTTGCGACATGGATCTTTACGATCGCCCGCAACATTCGCATCGATCATCTGCGCCGCCAGCGCGATCCGTCAAAGCTGCCACCCGATCCGGAGGAGATGCCTGCTTCCGTCGAAGAACACGTCCTTGGCGCCGAGCGCGATGAGCGGGTCCGTCGCGCGCTCGCGGAACTCTCGGCCGAGCAGCAGACGATAATCCGCCTTTCCTATTTCAGCGAGAAATCACAGAGCGACATAGCCACTGAACTGGGCATTCCGCTCGGCACCGTGAAATCGCGAACACGCCTGGCGATCAACCGCCTCCGCACGCTTTTGGAAGACCAGACATGACCGCCAATCACCACGCGACGGACGAGACCCTGATGCGCTTTGCAGCCGGCACACTCGCTGCGGGACCGGCAATCGTTGTTGAAGCCCATCTGGCGCAATGCACCGCCTGTCGTGCGCGCGTCGGTGAATATCAGGCATTGGGTGGCGCACTCCTCGAAGATACGCCTCCGACCTCTCTTTCGGCGACCGCACTGAGCGACGTCCTTGCGCTCATCGAAGCGGAGGAAGTGGTCGATGCGCCCGCAACGCGTCCCCTCGCCCCGCTTGAGATCGACGGCGTTGTGCTTCCGGAGGCACTGCGCGGTTGCGATATCGGACGCTGGCGCTGGATCGGCCCGGGCATGAAGATGAGCCGGGTCGAAGTGCCGCACGATCCCGACGCCAATCTCATTCTCCTGAAGGTTGGGCCCGGCCGGGCCCTGCCCGATCACGGGCATGTCGGTACCGAGTTCACATTCATCGTCTCGGGCTCCTACACAGACCGGTTCGGAACCTTTCGACCCGGCGATCTTGCCGAAATGGACGAGGACGTGGAGCACCAACCGATCGTCGACCCGGACGATGAATGCGTTTGTCTTGCCGCCATGGAAGGAAAGATGCGCTTCAAGGGGATGATCGGACGAATGCTGCAGCCAATCTTCGGGATCTGAGCCATGGCACCGGCAGCCTTCTTCCTCCTGCTCGCTGCCGCCCTTTCCCTTGCGATGATGCTTGCATGGCTGTCCGTGCTGGCCGGCTCCAAATCCGGCTGGGTCGATGCGACCTGGTCCTTTCTCCTCGGAGCGGCCGGACTTGCCGCGGCGTTGACGCCGCTTTCCGGCTGGGAGGGTGAGTTTGCAAGGCGGCTTGCCGTTGCGGTCGCCGCCGGTGTCTCGTCGTCAAGGCTTGGTTTGCACATCGCCCGCCGCACGCTTGGCGGTGGTGAGGACCCGCGATACGCGAAGCTGCGGGAGGAATGGGGCGCACGCTGGCGCTTTCGCCTGCTCGTATTCCTTGAGATCCAGGCGGGCGCCGCCTTGCTGCTCGCCGGCACGATTTTTCTCGCGGCCCGCAACCCGGCCCCAGGTCTGCAGTGGACCGACGTCGGCGGCTTCCTCATCCTATCGGTCGCGATCGTTGGCGAGGGGATTGCGGACGCGCAACTGGCGCGGTTCCGCAGCGATCCCGCACACAAGGATCAGGTTTGCGATGTCGGCTTGTGGGGCTTCTCGCGCCATCCGAACTATTTCTTCCAGTGGCTTGGCTGGACCGGTTACGCGGTGATCGCCATCGGCCCCGTGGGTGGGTGGCCCTTGGGCTGGGCGGCGCTTGCCGGGCCTGTCTTCATGTACTGGCTGCTTGTCCACGTTTCCGGCATTCCGCCGCTGGAAGCGCACATGTGGCGCACACGCGGCCCGGCCTTTGACGACTATGTAGAGCGCGTCAACGCGTTTTGGCCGGGGCCGCAAACCAAGGAGGTATCGCGTTGAAACTTGCCGTCGCCGCCATTGCCGCCGCCGAACGACTGCCGCTCCCCGACCGCGCCCTTCGCTTCGGCATCGAACGCCTTGTCAGTCGAACCCGTCGCCGATTGCAAGACAGGTTTTCGACCGACCCGGATTTCGCAGCGGCCATGGCGGGATGGCCGATCGCCGTCCATACGGCGACAGCCAATGCGCAGCACTACGAACTGCCGCCCGAATTCTTCGCGCTTACCCTCGGAGCCCGCAAGAAATACTCCTGCTGCCTCTACGACACGCCAAACACCAAGCTTGCCGACGCCGAGATAGCGGCACTGGAGCAGACGTGCCTCCATGCCGAACTCGCCGACGGGCAGGACGTGCTGGAGCTTGGATGCGGTTGGGGCTCTCTGTCTCTCTTCATGGCTGAGCGCTATCCGTCGTCGTGCATCCTCTCAGTGTCGAACTCCGTGTCGCAACGCCTTCATATCGAGGCGGAAATCCGGCGCCGCGGGCTTGAAAACCTCGCAGTCGTCACCGCCGATGTGGGTACCCTTGCGTCGGCCCAGCATTTCGACCGGATCGTCTCGGTCGAAATGTTCGAGCACATGTCGAACTGGAAGGACCTTTTGGCACGGGCACGCGCCTGGATGAAGCCGGATGGGAAGCTGTTTGTGCATGTTTTCTCCCATCGGAATTGCGCCTACCGCTTCGACCATACCGACCAGGAGGACTGGATCGCCCAGCATTTCTTCACCGGCGGCGTCATGCCGAGCCATGGTCTGATGCGGGAATTCGGCGAGAGTTTCAACGTCGAAAGGGAATGGCGGTGGAACGGCAAGCACTATGCCCGCACCGCGCTCGATTGGTTGCGAAACATGGATAGCAAGCGCGAAGAGGTCCGGGCGATCTTTGAGACGACCTACGGTCGCGACGCATCGCTTTGGCTGCGGCGCTGGCGGTTGTTCTTCCTGGCTACGGCGGGACTGTTCGGCCATGCAGACGGGATGGAGTGGGGCGTCAGTCACTATCTGCTCCGTCCGGCTGAACGGAGATGACCGCGGTCCTCAGAAACGTTGTTGCAACAGCGCGGCGCTATGCCGATCATCCGGATCCGCGCGTCGCTTGCGCAAACACCATCGCGCTGCTCGTCGCGTCCAACCAGCCGTTCTATCCGCTCTACGTCCTGTGGGCGGTGAGGCAGGATATCACGCCGGTCTGGTTCACTTTTTTCTCCACGCCGTTCTTTCTCGCGGTTCCGGCGCTCTCACGTCGCAGCGGTGTCGCGGGGCGGGTCTTGCTGCCACTTACGGGCATCGCAAATACAGTTCTCAGCGCCTGGCTGTTTGGCGTAGCCTCGGCCGTGGAAATCTTCCTGATTCCTTGCTCGGTTATCGCGCTTCTCCTGTTTCGCCCCTCCGAGCGCGCCGTCGCCTTTACCTTGACGGGGTTGGCTCTTGTAGCGTTCCTGTTCCTCCACGAGGTCTATGGAGCGCCGATGATCGACTATACGGCACAAGAATATGCGGCGCTTGCACGGCTGAACGCGATCAGTGCTGCGATGCTGACGGGGTTTGTCGCGCTTGTTTTTTCGAACCGCCTCGCCGAGGCCGAACGATCAGCCGAAGCGGTTGGCGACCAGAAATCCCGTTGACGCGCCGACCGCCGTCACGAAGGCGCCCCAGGGAATGTCAGCGAGCGTTACCGCCAGCGGCCAATCGCGCAGGGTCGCCTGGTTCGTCAGATCGTAAGTGGAATAGGCGACAATCCCGAGCACTGCACCGTTGAGGGCTGCCTTTCCCACTCCGCCGCCCTGAAGCGCCGGCAGGACCGCGAAGAAGACGATACCCGCCACATAGATGAGGTAGAAAAAAATGGCAGGCGCGAGCTTGAACGCCGGTTCGAGCCTGTCGCCCAGCAAAGGTCGGTAAAGCGTGTCGGCCATGGTCGTCAGCCAAATGGCATCAACGACAAGGAACGCGATGCCGACGGCGAAATAGGCGATCACTGCGGTCTTCATGCCGAAACTCCGGTGGGATCTTTCGGCTTTTACGCCTTCTCCGCCTTTTCGGATCACCTCGGAGTGAACCATTCGCCTCTCTGTCGCGTATGAAAGAGATGGAGGATACGCGATGAAAATCCCTCTTCTGACAGCCCTTGCCTTCTCGACACTCGCCGCATCTGCGGCCGCCCAGCAACCGGCCGATCCAAGCGGTGTCTGGATGCGCGACGACGGCAATGCCCGCGTACGCATCGCGCCATGCGGCACGAACATCTGCGCCACCAACCTTTGGATAGGCGATACGAGCAAAGGCGAGGAGGCCGGTGATCGTCTCGTGATGTCGCTCACGCAGAAAACGGCCGATACGCTCGCCGGAACGGCCTACGATCCCAAACGCAACAGGACCTATTCGATAACCGTGGTCGTCTTGGACAAGTCACTGGTGACGCGCGGATGCATTCTCGGCGGCATCCTTTGCCGGGACGTGCATTGGGCGCCCGCACAGTGACCGCCGCAGGCAGGCTCAAATGACCCATCAGAGGATTTCTTGCATGACGGAAAACGGGCCGCCTTCCGAAGCGGCGGGAACCCTCTACTGCGGAAAGGTCATGCATCAGCGGCTGAGCCCCTTCGGCCACCGCTTCAGCTATTCCGTCTTCTCCCTGCTCGTCGACATCGATCGACTGGAAGAGCTCGGCCGCATGACGAAACTGCTCTCCGTCGACCGGCCCGGTGTCCTGTCCTTTCACACGCGGGATCACGTCGAACAAGAGAACGAAACCGTGCGGGCGTTCGCCGATCGCCTGTTGGCCAAGGCGGGGATTGCAACGCCGGCAGAGCGCATCTTGCTGCTCGCGTTCCCGCGGATGTTTGGCTACGCGTTCAATCCGCTTTCCACCTATTTCGCCTATGACGCGCAAGGAAAGCTGATTGCCATCGTCTATGCTGTGCGCAACACCTTCGGCGAACGGCACAGCTATGTCGCCCCGGTGTTGCCCGGCGAAGAGAGCGCGGCCGGCATTCGCCAGAGCCGCACGAAGATCTTCCATGTTTCGCCCTTCATGGACATGGGCTTGCGCTATCATTTCCGGGTATTGCCTCCGGGAAAAACCGTGCGGCTGCGCATCCACGAGACCACGGGAAACACACCTGTTCTGGCCGCAACGTTCAATGGCAACGCAGCTTGCGTCTCCGACGCCAATCTCGTCCGCGCTCTCGTGCGCTTTCCCTTCATGACGCTGAAGGTCATTGCCGGTATCCATTGGGAAGCGCTCAAGCTGTGGCTGAAGGGCGCCCGTTTCCGTGGCAGTCCACCGCCGCCAGCATCCGCGAGCTTTAGTGATGAGACCGGGAGCCCATGAAGGGGCGCAGACCGGAAGCTGGCGACATCGTTTTCAATCCGCAACGGCTTGCAACGGATCGAAGAAACCTCCGCTCACCACCAGCGCAATGGGGCCGCCGGGCCAACCCCTCCGACGCGCTTGGGTGAGCCGTCATCGCGCGCCAGAGCCTATGCTTGGTGTCGCATACGAATTCGTTCCGCTCGGTCACCCATCAAGACGCCGCGGATCGTCGCCGCGCCCCCTAAGTTGACTGAACTCCGCCACGCGCTCCAAAAAGGGGCCTCTTCTGATAACGAAGAGGCTCCAGTTGGACTACATGCTGCCGCAACAGGGGTCGTCGCCTGCCGCAATCGCACGATTTCAGGTTACAATGGCGCCAAATGAGCGCAACTCGCCCGATAGAAGTGTATCTAGCTGATTGGAATTACACTTCCCCGCGAGCGGCCTCGTTTCGACGATCGGTTAGATTGGCGAGCATGCGTGGATGACCGCCCCCTCAGATGCGAAGCAGACCGCCATTTCTTTACGCTTGGACGGGTGCTTGAGCCTCCGCGCCGGCGTTAAAGGCTGATGGAGGCCGTCCAGCAACCCTCCACCGAGGCGAATGGACCTGTGCTACTCTCCTCGTTCAGAAAGCAATGCATCGAGCTGCTCCATCTGCTCCGGCAATGCGGTCGCCGAGCCCTGTAAAGCTTCCTCGAGCGCCTCCTTCGAAGGATAGATCTCGTGGAATGTCAGCAGCGTTTTCTCGCCCTGACCCTTAAAGGTTACGGTTGTGACCGCACCTTCTTCGCCCTCATCGTTGGTCCAGACGATGCGCTCGTTCGGCACCACCTCGAGATACTTGCCGTAGAAGGCCATGGTGTCCGAACCGCCGGCGCCGAATTCCAGTCGATATTTGCCGCCGGTACGCACATCCATTTCGCACGAGACGAGCAAGATGCCGGGTGCCGACTTCGGCACCCACCAGCGCTGGAACAATTCAGGCTGGCTCCATGCCCTGAAAACCGTGCTCGGTGACGCATCAAATGTCCGCGTTACGACGAGTTCACGGTCCCCTTTGCGCTCGACCGACGTGCGGTTCTGCGCGCCAGCTGCGTCGTTAACTTGCTCATTCATCGCCTACCTCCCGTTTCAGTTCGTCGATGATTTCGTCCAGTGCCTCGAAGCGAGCCTCAAAGAGCTTGCGGTGCGCCTCGATCCACTCGGCCTCCGCCTGAAGACCGTCCTTCCCAAGCTTGCAAGTTCTCACCCGCCCGACCTTTTGCGTGACGACGAGGCCGGCCCGCTCGAGAACCTGGACGTGCTTCTTCATGCCGGTCAGCGTCATCTGGAACTGGTCCGCGAGACTGGTGATCGACGCCTCCCCTCGCCCAAGCTGATCGATGATCCCGCGGCGGGTCGCGTCGGATAGTGCCGCGAACGAGAGATCGAGAGGGGAACTTATATACTGAACCATTCAGTTCAGTTTTAACCTGCCGACGCGCGAAGCGCAAGCGTCTCGGAGCGCGTCCGCGTGCTTGACGCTTCCGCCCGATAAGGGGCGCCTCAGCAGGCGCGAAATCTTGCGCTGGCTTGCCTCGTAGGGCCGAGACTGGGCCGAATGCCCGACGACGTGCACTAAACGACGCTTCCAACGATCATCGCGCTCAATGCGGCAACCGCTTCATCTGCCAGTGTCTGCACCGCTCGGGCTTCGCCTGCCATCGCTTCGGCTGCGCCCAGGATACCGACGCAGCGCAGGCTAAGCTGCTCATCCGTGAGGCTGGAGTGAACGCGCAGCGCTCCGCACATGATTTGCACGTATTCATCGACCATGGCTCTTTGTTGCGCCGCCATCTCGTCGGTGCCTTTGAGTGCCGCCGAGATGGCTGGTGCCTCGGCGCCGACATCGGCGAGACAGTTGAAATATGCGCGGCTCATCACGTCGGCCAACGCCTGCAAATCCCCGGGAGCCGCGGCAAGAGCCTGTCGCAGTTTTTCAGCGTAGCTGTCTTCGAGGCGTTGGAACAGGGCCAGCAACAAACCCGGCCGCGTGGCAAAGTGCTCATAGGTGACGGGACGGCTGACGCCGGCGCGTGCAGCCAGTGTCGCAAGGGTCAGTTCGTCCGCACCCTTGTCCCGGACGATCTCCATCGCCAAATCGATCAACTGCTCACGCCGCTGATCCTTGGGCATCTTTGCCATTCTCGCCCCACTTGTTTTCTACATTTTGTAAGTTACATTTTGTAGGAACTGAAATCAAGGAAGGAATGCGTAATGAGCGATGTCAGCGTAGTGGGGCTCGGGGAAATGGGCAGCGCGTTGGCGCGGGCCCTGGTTGGTGCCGGCAAGGGCGTGACTGTCTGGAACCGCAACATGTCGAAGGCTCCTCCGCTGATTGCACTCGGCGCGACGGCTGCCGACACAGTCACCGAGGCATTGGAAGCCAGTCCGGTGACCGTGATCTGCCTCTCGGATTATGCGGCAACACTGTCGCTCCTCGACGAACCCGTAGCCCGGGAAGCGCTCGAGGGAAAATTGGTGATCCAGCTCAGCTCCGGCACACCTGACCATGCCCGCTCGTTCGATGGCTGGATCAGAGATCACGGCGCGCGTTATGTCGACGGCGCCATCGCTGCCTGGCCACGCCAGATCGGCGGTCCGGAGGCCGCAATCACAGTCGCCGGTTCCGAGAAAGCGTTTGCCGCCGCTGAGCCCTTGCTCAGGACACTGGCCGGCAACATCAACTATGCAGGTACGAACATTGGCCACCCGGCGACGCTGGCCAATGCCGGCCTCGCGTACTTTGCCGGACACTGGCTCGGCTTTGTCCACGGCGCCGCTGTATGCGAAGCAGAAGGCATCGATCCGGCCGTGTTTGGCGACATGATGGCTGAGATCGCGCCAATGTTTGCTGACGACATGCTGAGGATGGGCAAGGCCATGACCGAAAACCGCTTCGACAACGCCGAGGCTACCATCAAGACGATTTCCGCCGACCTCCGCTGGCTCACCGAATATGCCGAGCGTACCGGGATCAGCAACGCGTTTCCACGGCTGGCGGCCGACATCTTTCAGCAGGCCCAGGACGCCGGCGCGGGCGCCCAACAGCATGGCGCGGTGATCAAGGTCATCCGGCCCACAAGCAAATAGCCACCGCGATGCGTAGCGGATGCGAGCTAGCTGGTGGCCAATCGAGACATGAGGGCGAGTGATCAGGGCCTCGCCCTCACCTGTCCGGCTGCGTCCGCGACTGGCAATGTCTATGATGCCATCCTGTGATGCGCCCCGTCACAGGTGACGGCTCGCGATCAGGGCGCATCGACCGAAAGCTCCTAAAGGCGGCGACCTGCCACTTGTTCTCCAGCCTTTGCCGAAATAATCTTCGTTGGTGGGAGTGGCCTTCGCGTGAACACCAATGTTGTGATCGTCGGCGCCGGGCCCGCGGGCCTCGCGGTCGGCGCCTGCCTGACACGGGCGGGTCTCGATTTCATTATCCTTGAAAAGGCGCGCGAGATCGCGCCGGCCTGGCGACGTCATTATCGGCGCCTCCACCTGCATACGGTCAAGGCGTTCTCCTCGTTGCCGCACATGCCATTCCCGGAGACCTATCCGCGCTACGTGCCGCGCGAAAAGATGGTCGAGTATCTCGACGCCTACGCCGCGCGTTTCGAGCTCCGGCCGCACTTCGGCGAGACGGTCAACTCCATCCGCCGCGAGAACGGTAACTATCTGGTCGAGACCGGCACGGAAACCGTGTCCGCTCGCCACGTCGTCATCGCCAGCGGCAACAATGCCGCGCCCATAGTTCCGAATCTGCCCGAAATGGGGACCTTCGCCGGCAGCCTGTTGCATAGCGCTGACTATGCCGATGCCACCCCCTTCATTGGCCAATCGGTACTGGTGATCGGCATGGGCAACACCGGCGCCGAGATTGCGCTCGACCTTGCCGAGCTCGGCGCCCGGCCGACCCTGTCGGTACGCAACGGCGTCCACATTGTGCCGCGACAGCTCTTCGGCGTACCGATCCAGATGGTTGCAATGGCCACCCGTTTGCTGCCGCGAGCGGTGAACGACGCGTTTTTCCCGATCATTCTCGACTTTGCGCTGGGAAAGCCTGAAGAATTCGGCATCGTCCGACCAAAGCATGGCATCCTTGAGCAGGTCGCTGCCGGGCACATTCCGGTCATCGATGTCGGCACTGTTGCAGCGATCAAGTCCGGCAGCATCAAGGTGGCACCTGCCATCACGCGTTTCACCGAGCGCGGCGCCATCTTTGTTTCTGGCAGACAGGCAGAGTTCGACAGCGTCATCCTTGCCACCGGCTACCGGCCAAGTTTCGAGAAATTTCTGCCTGCGAACCTTCACCCCGGAAAAAGCGGCGTCACGCGGCAGTCCGCCGAACTCGGCCTCTATCTCGTCGGCTTCCACAATCCAGTCACCGGCCTGCTCCGGGAAATCGGCCGAGAAGCGGCCGCGGTGACCGCCGACATCGAGCGACGAAGCCGCGTAAGGTAATCGCTGCGAATGTGTGCGATGGTGGAATATGTGCGCAAATGAGGCGGGCTACCCGGTTCGCCTAGCCGCGCCCAAGACCAGCGCTCGCGTGGCATCATCCATCGACCTCCGAAGTCGAAAGGACACGCGCGCCCATCGATTTTGGAAACGCCGACGAAACTGTCGATGCCGGCAAAGCGACGTTCAGCGTGTTTGACGGCGGCCATCTCGCCGGTATGTCGGATCCAGTTGCTTCGGCTCGCTCGCCGGTCCCTCTGTTTTCTCAAATCCAAACACGCTGCGGCCGCCCCATTCGGGCGAACGGCGAAACTCTCCGGCAACGATTTCCTTAAGGTCCGGGCCAGTGGCGTATCTCTCGAGCTGCCGTGCCTGGTCGTCCAGACGCCTCAGCGCCTCCAGCTCCTCGCCAAGTCCCAGCCGCGCCTTCGTCACTGCCGATCGCATGACCGCAATCGTGTGGTCATAGACCTTGAGCGGCACGGGAAACGGATGGCGATCCTTGCCGCCGTGGGCAAGCGAAAACCGCGCCGGGTCGGCGAAACGGCAAGGGGCGCCGTGGACGACCTCCGCCACCATCGCGAGCGCGTTGACCGTGCGGGCACCGACGCCCGGAACCATCAGCAGCTGCTCGAAATCTTCGGGACCGCGATCGGCGGCCGCAGAAAGTGTCGCATGCAGCCGTCGCATGTTGACGTTTTCCTCCCGCACATCGTGGTGCGCCGGCATCACGAGATGCGGGAGCAAAGGCTGATCAACCTTTTTCGACCTTCCCTTTGGATCCAGAGCAACGACTTCCCGGACAATTCGGTCCGGCCCAAGCGACGCCAAAAGGTCAAGCTGCCCATTGCGCGAGGCGGCGGCCCGCTTGTCTGCGAGATTGACGATTTCCCCCTGCCCTTTTCCTTCGATCGCTGCATGGGGAGAGTCGACGAAACTCGAAACGCCTTCGGAGAACCAGTGATAGCGCCGGGCCTGGCGTTTATCGCCGTTCATGCCCTGCTGCACCACCACCCATTTGCCGTCATCGGCAACGATGAAGCCGTGCAGGTAGAGATCGAAGCCATCCTGGACAGCTGCACTGTCGACTTTCGCAACAAGCCGGCTGGTTGCAGCAAGCCCGGCACCATCGAAGCCGACGCGGTTGCCGATGGCAATCAGTTCGTCAGGCGTCTGCCGCGAATGCCGCCCGCGGCCACCGCAGACGCTTATCCCGAGATCCCTGGAACGAGAAGCCAGGCCACGCTTGAGAGCGCCGATCACGCTGGTCGTGATGCCGGAAGAGTGCCAATCCATGCCCATGACGCAGCCGAAGGACTGGAACCAGAAAGGATGGGCCAGCCGGCGCAGAAACTCGTCACGGCCATATTCGATGACGATGGCTTCGGCGATGATCGTCCCGAGTTTCGTCATGCGGTCTCCGAGCCAAGGCGGAACCCTGCCGCCATGAAGAGGGAGATCTGCACTTCCAGCTCGCTGAACCATTCGTGTCTTATAGGCCGCTTACAGGCGTTGCGACAGAGTAAAGTTCTGTGAATGTTCCAGCCGGCGGAAATCAGAACACGAATGCCCCTGAACGCAGCACTTCGAACTGGCGGTAGGGAGAACAAACGCTGAGACCTTATCGGGCGTGAGGCTCCAGGAGATTCCCCTGGAGCGTCACCCGTTTGCCTCAAGCTACCTGGATTTGCCAGCCGATCACGCGACCATCATCGGCATCAATGCGCTCCCCCGTACGCAGGAAGCCATTGCTTTCAAGTACGCGCTGAGAGGCCACGTTTTCCGTGCCCGTTTCTGCCGAGACGTGCGTGACCCGCGGATCATGCAACGCTCATTCAAGCAACTGGCGCACACCCTTGGTCGCAAAACCGCGGCCTTGGCAACGTGGCGCGACCCCGTAACCGATATGGAGATCGCCTTCGGGCGAAACCCGTATCACAGAGCAAAGACCAACGATCTCGCCATCATGGACGATCCACCAAGCCGACGGGGCAAAACTTCGCCTTGTTTCGAAAGCGAGGTTGCGCAGCATTTCCATCACCTCTGGCGGAGCGATCACAGTATCTGCGGCAAGGTACAGGCCTTCGCGCACGACGCCTCCAGGCATCGCGATGAAATCATCATCAATTGCTTCGATGAGCATTTTTCGGCTTTCTGATCTGTCAGGTGTCCAAAGCCGAACAGTGAGCGCGTTTAACTATGCCGAACCGACGACATCAACGCACGCACCGCTGCGGCCAACGATTTTGGGAACAACTCGACGGCAATCATAGGCCTTCTCCTGCGGTTGAACGCGACGCTACTCGATCCCAGCCGAAACGACAACGCGTTGCTGCCCCTCGCCGCTCGCGACTTTCCGAAAGGCATACGCAGCCCGGCAACGAGGCGATGCCGATCTCAGTTGTTGAGGTTTGTCAGCGGTATGCGAAGCGCCAGACAAAGTCCGTCGGCCCGCCAATTTCGCACCAGCGATCCGTTCAGCCCCAGAACGGCCGCTTTCTCCAGCGTCGTGCCAAATCCCGTCCTTTCGGAACTCTCGGACAACGGATGTGAGCCGTGTTCACTCCACTTGACGTGAAGTTCCTCGTCGATGGTCGAAACGTCGATGGTCAGTTGCCCCGTGGGGACGGAAAGGGCGCCATATTTGACAGCGTTGGTGGTCAGCTCGTGCAGAAGGAGCGCAAGGGACGTCAGTGCCTTGTCGCCGAGCGGAGCGTCCGACCCGGATATCATGACGCGAGAGCCGTGAGCGTGGTCGTGTGGTGCAACGATTGCCTTCAACAGGGCTACAACCGTCGTCGCAATCTCTGCACGATTGTCCTCCCGAACAAGCTCGGGCAGTGTAAGCTCGTGAGCGCGAGACAGCGCGTGCAGTCGCGACCGTAGATCAGCCTCGAGATCGGAGACGGTTTCGGCTTGCCTGGCACTGACCGAGATCAACCCGGCGGTGAGGCTGAACAGGTTCTTGATCCGGTGATTGATTTCCCGCAGCAGAATATCCTTGTGCTCCGCTGCCTGTTTGAGCGCCTCTGCCTGGGCAGCGAGTTCATCTCGTTGGGCGGCAAGTAGCTGCCGCTGCCGGTAGAGTTCGAAGAACACGTTGACTTTGCTGGCCAGGACGTCCGGTTCAATCGGCTTTTGAATGAAGTCCACCGCGCCAGCTTCGTAGCCGCGAAATCGGCGCTGGCCGTCTGCGGTTCCCGCCGTCACGAAAATGATGGGAATGTGCCGCGTGCGTTCGTTGCCGCGCATCAACTCTGCAAGTTCGAAACCGTCGAGACCCGGCATCTGAACATCGACGAGCGCGAGCGCTACGTCTTGTCGAAGCAGCATCTCAAGCGCCTGATCACCGGACCGCGCTTTCATGAGAAGGCGATCGTCGCGGCGAAGCAGTGCCTCCAGCGACAGGAGGTTTTCCTCGAGGTCATCGACCAGCAGAAACGGGACGGGCTCCATAATTATTCTCAGACCTCTTTCAAGTATTCGGCAATGGCATCGAGCGTCAGGATAAGAGCGCTCGGGCAAGACTGGATTGCCGCTTCCGGCATGGCGCGAGCGTGAGCGCCTTCAGGGTTTTGCACGATCGCCGTCCCGCCTGCTTCATGGACTGCCGCCAGGCCATCCGCCCCATCACGATTGGCACCGGTCAGGACAATCGCGACGAGAGCCGGCCCGAATGCATCGGCAGCACTTTCGAAAAGTATGTCGATCGACGGGCGGGAAAAGAGGACAGGCTCATCCGAAGAGAGGGACAGGTTGCCGTCCGTTTCCACGAGCAGATGATAGTCCGGCGGCGCAAAATAGATCGTGCCGGCCTCGAGCGACTGCTTGTCCTCGGCCTCTTCGACAGGCAACAGGCACTTTGCACGGAACAGGTCGACCATAAGGCTCGGTCTGTCCGATGGAATGTGAACGACCACGATCACGGGCAGCGCGAAGCTGCGCGGCAGCGCCGGCAGGATGGCCGAAAGCGCTTCGACGGCCCCGGCCGAAGCGCCAATGATTACCGCTTGGGCTTTTGCGGGCGTCATTCGGCACGCCTTTGGTAGATTTTCTCCTCGCGTACGAAATCCGTGAACGCATCGGCATGAAGCGAAAATCGCAGGTTCTCCTTGGCGCCGAGCCCAAGGAAACCTTTGCGGGCGAGCGAGTCCTTGAAAAGACCCACGGCTCGGTCCTGGAGCGCGCGGTCGAAGTAGATCATGACGTTGCGGCACGATATGAGGTGCATTTCTGCAAAAACAGCGTCGGTCACCAGGCTGTGGTCCGAAAACACGACGTTGCGGCGCAAGGTCTTATCGAACAGCGCCTTGCCGTACGCCGCCTGATAATAGTCCGACAACGATGACTTTCCGCCGGATTTTCGATGGTTCTCGGTGAAAAGCTGTATCCTATCGAGCGCATAGACGCCCGCCTCGGCCGCCTCCAGCGCTTCATGACTGATGTCAGTGGCATAAAAGATCGTTCGATCTTCGAGGCCTTCTTCCCGAAACAGGATAACCAGCGAGTAAAGCTCCTCGCCGCTGCTGCAGCCAGCAATCCACACCTTCAAGGAAGGGTAGGTCTTCAAATGGGGAACGACCTTTTCCCGGATCGCCTGGAAGTAACTGGGGTCACGAAACATCTCGCTTACCTGAACCGTCAGAAAGCGCAGCAATTGCGGCAGCATTGCCTGATCGTGCAGAAGTGCCTCCTGCATCGCCGAGAAAGTTTCGAACCCCAGTTGTTCGCGCGCCTTCTTTAGGCGTCGCTTGATCGACGCCAACGCATAGTTGCGAAAGTCGTAGTGGTATTTGAGAAACAGCGCTTCCAGCAGCAGCCGGATTTCGATGTCTTCCACCTTTTCAACCGCGGCGGCTTCGGTCATTTGGGCATCCATACGCGCACCAGCGACAACAGTCTGTCGACGTCCAGCGGCTTGGCCATGTAATCATTCGCGCCAGCTTCGATGCAGCGCTCCTGATCGTCCGGCATCGCCTTGGCTGTCAGCGCAATGATCGGCAACTTCCTCCAAGCCGGGTTCCTTCGAATCTCGGCGGTTGCGACCAACCCATCCATAACGGGCATCATGACGTCCATCAGCACGAGTTCGATCGGGCGCTCTGGGCCAGATGACGCTTTTTCGAGGGCGTCCAGCGCCTCGCGCCCGTTGCGCGCGATCTCGACGATCGCGCCGCGCGGTTCAAGAATGTTGGTCAGCGCGTAGACGTTTCGGATATCGTCTTCCACCACGAGGATGCGACGGCCCTCCAACAGCGCATCGCGGTTTCGCGCCTTGCGGATCATCTTTTGCTGCTCGTCCGGCAGTTCCGATATCACCTGATGCAGGAACAAGCTCACTTCATCAAGCAGCCGCTCGGGGGATTTCGCCCCCTTGATGATGATTGACTTCGAGTATCGCCTCAACTTCTGCTCATCATCCGCCGAGAGTTCGCGTCCGGTGTAAACGATGACAGGCGGGAAGGCATAGGCGCTCTGCGAGCTCAACGTCTCCAGCAACGAATAGCCGGACGCGTCAGGCAACGACAGGTCAAGCACCATGCAGTCGAAAGTCTGGTGCTTGAGGAAGTCAAGGCATTCGGCGGCGGTGCTGGCGGTCACCGTCTCGACGTCCTGGGTACCGATCAGTTTTGCGACCGCCTCGCGCTGAACCGGATCGTCCTCGACGACCAGGACGCGATGCATCTGTTTTGTAAGCCGCGCCTCGAGTTTTTGCAGAACTTTCAACAGTTCCTCTCGATTGACGGGCTTGATGGCATAGCCGGCGGCCCCGAGAGAGTAGGCACTCTCGGCATGATCGCTGCCCGACACGACATGGATGGGGATATGACGGGTCAAGACATCATGCTTCAACCGGTCAAGCACGGCCAGGCCGGATTGGTCCGGCAGCCCGATATCGAGCACGATGGCGCTTGGCATGAACTCCTTGGCAAGTGAGAGTGCCTCTTCGGCCGTTGCAGCAACAATTGCCTGGAACCCCATTTCCCTCGACAGATCGCGAACGATAGCAGCAAAAGTGTCGTCATCTTCGATGACCAGCAACACACGTCTGGTATCGCTCAGAACGTCGCGGTCGTCATCGATCCGGCGGATCGGCACTGGCGTTGCTGCAGGCACCTTTGAGGCGGTGCCCACCGTCGGAAGCGAACGCGCGCGTGGTTCAAGAGGCGTTTGCTTGGCTGGCTCGTATCGCTCAGCGATCGAGAAAGCGAAGATGCTACCCTTGCCCACCTGGCTATCAAGCGTGATCGCTCCTCCCAACAGCCGCGCCAATTGCCGAGATATGGAAAGGCCGAGGCCGGTGCCGCCATACTTGCGACTGATCGTGCCATCGGCCTGATGAAACGCGTCAAAGATCGCATTCTGGTGTTCCTGCGCAATCCCGATCCCGGTGTCGCTGACGCGGAAGCTGATCTTGCCGTCGCCCGCAGGCTCGATCGACAAGGTGACCTTGCCTGCCTCGGTGAACTTGATCGCGTTTGAAATCAAGTTCTTGAGGATCTGTTCGAGCCGCAACGGATCGGTTTCGATGCTGACGGGGCATTCCTCAGCAAGTTCAACGGAGAACCCGAGTTTCTTCTCGGTCGCCAACGGCAGAAACACCTGGCGCAGGTTGCCGGCCAATCGCTCGAGCGACACGGTTTCCGGCCGGATTTCCACATGCCCGGCCTCGATCTTGGAGAGATCGAGAATATCGTTGATCAGGTTCAAGAGATCATTGCCCGAGGATTGGATCGTCTTGGCGAACTTCACCTGCTCCTGGGTCAGGTTTTCGTCTGGATTGTCCGCAAGCAGCTTGGCCAGGATCAGCGAAGAGTTGAGTGGCGTGCGCAACTCGTGGGACATGTTGGCAAGGAAGTCGGATTTGTATCGGCTTGCCTGCTCCAGTTCTTTCGCCTTGGCCGACATCGATACGTTCGCGCGCTCCAGTTCATCGCGCTGAACCTCGAGCCGCTGGGCTTGTGTTTCCAGTTGAGCATTGTTCTGCTCAAGTTCAATCTGCTGTTGCTCAAGGTGCGCCTGAGATTCTTTCAGCGCCCGCCCCTGTTCCTCGAGCTCCTCGTTGGAAACGCGCAACTCCTCGCTTTGCGTCTGCAATTCCTCGGACTGCCTTTGTGTTTCCTCCAGCAGGTTGTGGAGCTGGCCGCGATAGGTTGCTGACTTCACGGCAGTCGCGATTGCCTCCGACGCGCGATCAAGAAGGGTGACGATCGTCTCGTCGATCGGCGTTAGAAAGCCGAGTTCGATCACCGAATTCACCGACCCATCGACCTTGCCCGTCTGGATCGCGAGATGGCGCGGCTTGTCCATCCCAAGCCCGGAACCGAAGGTCAGGTAGCCGTCCGGGACATCGTCGACCACGATTGCCCCCCCTTCCGCAACCGCTTGGCCCAGGAGACCTTCGCGAGGCCGAATAGTCATTGGCAGGTTCGCCTCGGGCGGAACGCCACGGACACAAGCCCGCTGGAACGAACCGTCACCGCGAATGAAGATCGCTCCGGCAACTGCGCCGGCATACGGCGCCAGAAAGTCGAGGATACTGTTGCCCAGCTGCTCGATCGACTGATCGCCCATCATCGCCGATGCCAACCCGACCTGACCGGCCTGAAGCCACTCATCCCTGCGGCGGGCGATCGTGGCCTTGCGGATGAGGAGGACGATTGCTGCGGTCAAAGCAATGCCAAGAAGAGCAGAAAGCAGAGTGCTGAGGCGCGCCGTCTTCTGTGCGCTTTCCATTTCGGCCAACCGATCAAGGCGCACTTCCAGCTCTGCGCCCGATATTGCCGCGACTTGCGCGCGCACGGCATCCATTTCGATCTTACCGCGATCGGAATTCACCATCGCGATCGCCGCGTCCAGACCTTTGGCCCGTCTGACGTCAATGGTTTCGCCAAGTTCTGCAAGTTTGGCGTCCACATGTTGCCGGAGGGCGACGAGCCGCTGGCTCTGACCCGGATTGGCGGCCGTCAACTGGCCGATCTGATCGAGCTTCGGCCGGATGGCGCGAACTGCGGCATTGTAGGGAGCAAGGTAGCCGCCGCTATTCGTCAACAAAAAGCCACGCTGTCCGGTCTCGGCATCCTGAACAAGCGACAGCAGTTCGTCGAGAGAGACAATGGCCACGTGCGTTTGCACGATCCTCTCGTTGCCTCGCTGCAGCGCCTCCAGGTTGAGATAGGCAACGACGCTACTTGCGACAAAAAAGATGAGGGTGCCTGCCAGGCCGAGGGCCACGCCCGGTTCCAGGCCCAAAAGCGCGCGGAACGAGCGCGAACTCAAGCTCGGTCTTCTGGTTGCGGTCGCGGACATTCAGACTCCGGGGAAAAAGCAATTGCTGAGGGGAACAGCGGCCGTTTGCGGACGTTGCATTGCTGATTGAAAGACCATCCGTGCAGTGGCGGTTCCTGCCGAAGCCCGAATCCAACCAGTCCATACGGGTTCGCACCGCTTCTATATTGCAATATCAGGACTGCCCACCGATGCGTACAAACTTTTGAAACAAAAGGCCGTTTGTTCACCCATCTGCCCAGAAACCTCCCCCTTGAAACCGCGCAATGCGGGACATGCGAGCTCTAACTATGGCTCCCTCATTCTTTTTCCATCTCCGGGCCACCACGTTATTGTCGGCAGGCACCACATGTCACATTTTGGTGACACCTCACGGCTGTCACCGCAGCGGCTTCACAAAGAAACGCGCGGCACCTCCAGGAAGCGTTCCGCGGGCCCGACCAATCGCCATCGGGCAAATCCATCTCCGTGGGCGGATTCTACCTTTGCGTTTAGGGCTTGCGGTACGGTCCTCTTCAGCACGACCGCGCCAAACCCTGAGTGCGGCAACTGGTAGTCGCGACCTTTCGAGCCAAGGTGCTCATCCCAAACCATTGAGAAGGCAAGGCCCGCCGGAGACGTTGCCAGCGCCCAGGTGATCGAAATCGTGCCGTCGCCCATCCGCAACACGCCACCCTTTGATGAGTGCAGGGCCAACTCGTGGATCGCCATCCCAAGATTTTCGATTGCAGCCGGCGCAAGTGCTATCCCTGGGCCAGAGATCCGACAGAACGCTTCGGCATGAAACGCCGCGATCTGCTTTTCGACCAGGCCTCTCAGATCCGTTGCTCGCCAATCCGCCGATGCTATCAGGTCGTGGGATGCCGAAAGGGCCCAGATGCGATTCTCAAGGTCCTTCTGGAAGACCGCAGGTTCCGTGTCTTCGCTCCTGCTTTGCCTGATCATCGAAAGAATGATGGCATAGTGGTTCTTGACCCGGTGATTGACCTCCCGCAGGAGCAGGCGAATTCGCCTTTCGCGGTCCTTTGCCGCCGTGATGTCACGGGCAACCTTGGAAGCTCCGATGATGCGGCCCTTGGCGTTGCGGATCGGGGAGATCGTCAGCGAAACGGTTATGTAGCTGCCGTCCTTGCGTTGCCTGACGGTCTCGAACGGTTCAATCCGTTCACCCTTGCGCAGGCGCTGCAGCAACTCTCTCTCTTCACCGTGAAGATGAGAGGGGATGATCGTCAGGATTGATTGCCCGACCATTTCCTCGGCCGGATAACCGAACATGCGCTCAGCAGCGCCGTTCCAGGTTCGCACAGTACCATCGAGATCCTTGCTGACGATGGCGTCGAAGGACGACTCCACAATGGCTGCAAGCCTCGCCCGCAAGATATCTTCACTCCCCTCCCTGTCGAAAGAACCCAAGGGCATCGCTTACTGCTCCAACTTCACGAACATTCCCTTTTCAAAGGGCTACCAACCCGGTGGAAAGACGTGGACGTTGTTATTGTTCCAATGCCCCGTGCGGACGGGTCGGCTCGATCGCGGTGCAGTTGATCGATGCACGCAGGGAACCTGCCGGTATCCAGGGGTGCATGAGCAAGCCGGCGCATCAGGAACTTGGCGCTGGCTCTCGACGTTACCTCTGCCAACTGGAAATGCTGCAGCGTTCTTGCGAGCCGACAGCAGCCTTGAGAGGGAAAGATGACAAAGGGCAGGACGCGGGCCGATTTTGACCACGGCCGCTTCGCGAAGGGCCTGGCACGGGGCTTTGCCGGCGCGCTGCTTTTTGCGCTGCCCATGTTCCTGACGATGGAAATGTGGGAACTCGGGCTCTACATCGATCGCGGCCGGCTGCTGGTCCTGCTTCTGGCCAACATTCCGCTGCTCGTCCTCCTTGCGCGTCGGATCGGCTTTGAAAACGTATCGACGTGGAGCGAAGCGCTGCGAGACGCGAGCATTGCATACTGCCTTGGTGTCGGGGCGAGTGCCTTTGTTCTTTTCATCATTGGCGTTCTAAGGATCGGTCAGGCACTGCCGGAAGTGCTTGGAATGATCACTATCCAGGCGGTCCCGGCGAGCATCGGCGCCTTGCTCGGCCGCAGCGAACTGGGGACACGAACCGAAGGCAGCGAGGACGAGAAGGATCCGATCGGCGAAACCCGGGGGGATGGCTACGGCGGCGAACTTTTCATGATGGTCGTCGGGGCTCTGTTTCTCGGTCTCAACGTCGCCCCAACCGAAGAAATGATCCTGATATCCTTCAAGATGTCACTGTGGCACGCCATTGCCGCCATATTGGCGTCGATCCTGCTGATGCATGGCTTCGTCTACGCCTTGTCCTTCATAGGCGGTCATGAACTCGATGAGACCACGCCGGGGTGGCATGCGCTTATCCGCTTCACGATGCCGGGCTACGTCATCGCGTTTGCAATCAGCCTCTATTGCCTGTGGACGTTTCATCGGCTCGACGGCCTTGAGCCAACCCAGGCGATTGTCGCCACGACGGTTCTCGCCTTCCCGAGCGCAATCGGCGCGGCCGCCGCGCGGCTCATCCTCTAGGTGATGTGATGGCGAAGTCCCCCAAACCAGGCTCCGTTGAAAATCGCAAGGCGCATTGGATCGAATGGGCGACCGGTGCGGTGTCCGCGATCCTGGTCATGACGCTTGTTGGCTGGATCGCATATCAGGCAGCAACACAGGATGACGGCCCTCCGGATCTGTCGGTGACCATCGTCAACAGCGCGGGGCGTGCTGGCGGATATCTGGTCATGTTCGATGTGAACAATGCAGCCGACCGAACGGCGGCCGCCGTCGTCGTGCGCGGCGAAATCACGGATCAAAACACCATCATAGAGACCGTCGAAACCACACTCGACTATGTGCCGGCGCGATCGACGGCGCGAGGCGGGCTGATCTTTCGCAACGACCCGGCGGGCAGGTCCCGTCTGTTCGCGACCGGCTTTAGCGAACCATAGCGATCGGAGCGCGTCGGCTTGGCATCAAGGAACCTGTTTGTGCCGTGGCAGTTAGAACCTGGAATCAGCCAATGGGAGCAAGGCAATGACTTTGACGCTAAACGACATCTCAGTTCACCTGAAAAACATCGACTTCGGGATGCTGTCGACAAAAAAGGCGGACGGAACGATCGCCAGCCGTCCAATGAGCAACAACGGCGACGTGGAGTATGCGGGCGACACATGGTTCTTCTGCAACGCGCAATCGCGCAAGATCACGGAAATCATGTCCGACCCGAACGTCGGACTGACGTACACCGCTCGCCCAAGCCTGCTCGGCAAGCCCGGCATTTTCATTGCCATCGAAGGTCGCGCATCGCTCGTGGACGACAAGACGACATTCACCGAGCATTGGATATCCGAACTTGAGAGGTGGTTTCCACAGGGCGTCGACACGCCAGGCCTTTTGATGATCAAGGTTCACGCCTCGAAAATCAGCTATTGGGACGGCGAAGAGGCGGGCAACATCGCCGTCCGGCCAGATGGCCCCTAGGCTAATCGATCGCCGGGTGCGAAATCGATACCCGCGCAACAACGATCACGACCCGGCAATGCCGGCCCCACGCGCCTGAGCAATCAGCCGGTCGATACAGTTCAGCTTCAAGACGACCGGCGGCAACAGGACGAACGGAGCGCGCTTGCCCATGGTTCTAGGAGGGCGTTGGAAGCGAGATCCACCGGAACCCAAGGACCAATTGCCGCGTCGACGATGTGAAACAAGTGCGCCGGGCTTTTTGCAATGTCTTCAAATGGATCACTGCTTGCGTAGGCGGAAATAAAGCTGTCTTGCCAGTTGGCAGGTAGAGGCGCATATCTCACGTCCACTCGCGCCATCGTGGCGGCGCGCATCGTCCAGAGGCGCCCATCTGGCAGACGTTCTTGCATCGATCGGGCAAAACAGCTGCGCGCGCATTAAACGCCGAAAACGCGTGGAAGTTCCTTGAAAAAACTTCGTTTTTCGGCGCCCCGAAGAGGGAACAGATCGGCTCGTTCTACCGTTCAATCGCCGTGAAGGCCGGTGTCGTATCGGCCCATGGAGAAGATCACAATGCTGAAACCGATTGTTACTCTCGCCCTCGTCGCGGCGTTCGCCAGCCCGGTCCTCGCCCAGCAGAAGGTCGTCTGCGACGAAGCCTCGATCGCCAAGGCTGAACAACAGGTCGCACAGATTTCCGACGGGGCTAAGAAGATCGAGTCCACGAAGGAATTGACCATGGCGAGGGATGCCATGATGGCGAACGACATGGAGAAGTGCACGTCGCATCTCGACAATGCCATCAAGGGCATGGACGCCATGTAGCATTCCGTTCGGACGGGTTCTCACTGCGCCGAGGCGCAGTGCTCCCGCCGACCGCCAGTCGAAATGAATTCGGGCGCAATCGGTTTTGCCCCTCGGACCTTAAGTCCCCGCAAATCGAGACGCCTTGGCCGGGAAGGCCACGAACAAGGAACCAGATCATGAAAAAATTGCTGCTCGCCGCGGTCTTCCTCGGCGCATCGACGATTGGCGCGCTCGCGCAGACCGCAACGCCTCCCGCCACCGCGAATGGCGATACGCCTGCGGTTGCCACGCCCGACACGACCAACCCGACGGCTCCCGTCGCCGGCGCCAACAGCTTTACCGAAGCGCAGGCAAAGGAACGGCTCACAAAGGCCGGCTACAGCGATGTGACGGAGCTCAAGCTCGACGACAAGGGCGTCTGGCGCGCGACCGCATCGAAGGACGGCAAGTCCGTGCAACTCGCCCTCGACTACCAGGGCAACATCGTAGCCAACTAATTCCAAAAGCGAGGAAATCCCAATGAAAACCGTTAGTGGACTCTTTGACGACTATGCCGACGCCCGCGCCGCAGTATCGGCGCTTGAAGATCGCGGCATTCCCTCCGACGACATCAGCATTGTTTCCAACAATGTCGGCGATCGCTATGGCAGCGAAAAAGACAGCAATGCTGCCGAAGGCGCCGGCACGGGCGCCGGTGTCGGCGCTGCGGTCGGGGGCATTGGTGGTCTGTTGACCGGTCTCGGGGTCATGGCCATTCCGGGTGTCGGGCCGGTGGTCGCAGCTGGTTGGCTTGCCGCGACGGCAGCTGGTGCGGCCGCCGGCGCGGTTGCCGGTGGTGCCGCCGGCGGCATCATCGGTGCGATGACGGATTCGGGCGTTTCGGAAGAACACGCCCATGTCTATGCCGAGGGCGTACGCCGCGGTGGCGCCGTCGTCACGGCACGGGTCGACGACGCGCTCCAGGCGGATGCGGAAGCGATCCTGCGGCGCGGCAGCTGGGTCGATCCGGTGCAGCGCCGAGCGTCCTATGCCGAACAAGGCTGGCGACGCTTTGACCCGACGCTCGCCCCCTACACGGCCGACGAGGTCGAAGAAGAACGCCGGCGCTACAGGCTCTGACGCCTTTTTCTGGATATCTTCTCGGTGTGTTAAACTCCTCCGTTGCCAGCATGGTCCGCTGGCAACGGACAACTTTGTCGGCCGAAGGCACCTTGTTCTTCCTCGGGCCCCCTCTCCCGATTTACTCCCCGTGATAAAGATCGAGCCCCACCCAGGCACGTATCCCCTCCCCAGATGCCGTGTTTGCGCGCAGCATCTGCGGCCTGGCCGCAGCATTTTATCAACCATCTCGCCGATCGGGCCTCGTCGACCGAATCCACCGCTTTGCCACGACAACTTCGACAAAAAAACGGAACAAGTGCGAGGTTCACTCGTTCCAGAAATGTACCTGAAACAACAATGGAGTGTCCTCGATGGATTGGAACCGTGTCGAAGGAAACTGGAAGCAGATCAAGGGCAAGGTCAAGGAGCAGTGGGGAAAACTGACCGACGACGACCTCGACCAGATCAACGGCAAGCGTGAGCAGCTCGAAGGCAAGATCCAGGAGCGCTATGGATATGCCAAGGATCAGGCAAAGAAAGACATCGACGACTGGTATTCAAACCAGCGTTTCCATTGAGCCAAGATGCGCTCGTGCTTAGCTTTCAAAGGTCGCCGTTCCGGCGGCCTTTTTGATTTGGGGCCCGGCGTCGAACTCAGCGAAAAGCGAACAGTTCGCTGTCCGGATCGCGGTGGCCCAGAATAGCTGACGACACGATCTCGGCAGCGATCTGGCTGTAGGTGATGCCATTTCCCCCGTAACCCATCACGGCATAGACATTGTTGAAACCTGGAACGGCTCCGATGATCGGCAAGCCGTCAGCGGTCGTGCCAAAGGGTGCAGCCCAAAGGTAGTCCGGTTCGCCAATTTCGACGTCCAGGAGAGCCGACAGCTTTGCGCGCAAGGTCTTGGATTTCGACTTAAGCTTTGAAGGGTCGGCAAAGGCCGTGTCACTTTCTTCGTCCTCCCCGCCAACAATCAGACGACCATCCATCGTCGAGCGAAAATAGAGGTAGGGATCGGATGCCTCCCAAACGACATGGTTCTTGAGCCAGTCAGGCCGCGGGTGATGCGGCTTGGTCGCAAGAGCCCAGGTGGATACCATGCGGTGGCCTTGGTCGGCCACGGCGTCGAGAAACTCGTAGCCGGTGCAAAACACAACGTGCCTGGCCTGTATGATTTCACCGTTCGAGGTCGCGACAGCGTTCCATTCGCCAACGCTGCGAATATCCGTGATTTCGGTATCGGCAACGAGCGAGACGCCGTCATCCTGCACTTTATGCCACAACCCGGCTGTCAATTGCGCCGGATTGGCGGCCGCAGAAACATCGGACTCGATTGCCGCGGTCCGACTGAGACCGAACTCGTCGCGCAAGCAAGCGGACTTGAGAAACCTTGCTGAAATGCCGGCGGTCTGCCGCGCGTCGGCTTCCAGGCGAAGCGCTCGTGCACCATAGGCATTGCCGGACAAATAGAGAGACTTCTTCCTTTCAAGGCGACAGTCGATCCCGAGAGAGTCGACAAGCGTGATCAGTGTTTCCACCGCCTTTGCCGAGCGTTGCCAAGCCCGCCGCGCCTTGTCCTGTCCAATCATCGTGGTGAGCCGGTGGAGCGGCACATCGATCTCGTGCTGGATCATCGCGGTGCTTGCCAAGGTACTGCCCTTCGCCGGCCCGCGGCGATCGACGACGAGAATTTTCATGTTTCGCTTGGCAAGGGCCAACGCCATGAGCGCGCCACCGATGCCCGCGCCGACGATCAGCACATCGACGTTGTCAGCGCAGATCCGACTTTGCGCGGCAACCTTGATATGAGGCGTGTTGGACCACAGTGTCCGGTTGGCCCGCAGTTTGCGCGTTCGTGTAATATTCTCCAACTGGGGCGTCTCCATGTTCCGTTAGATGGCGGATAGCCGGACGAATGCGCCTCATTCCGCTTTGGGCCTGGTACATTTCCGGATCCCTTGAATGCGCGGGCGTCGCGACGCCCGGAACAGAGGAGCCCCGCTGACAAGGGTTCGTGCCGCAAATAACAGCGCGCGCCGCTCACCTCCCCGACACGGACCATACGCCGTTGCTCGCTTCGAGAAGCGCATCTTGGGATGGATGCAGGCAAGGTCTGCGAGGACCGCTGTATGGCTGGTAGGAGTTGTCAGCGGCGCGATACGACTGATAGCGGGCGCACGTTGCTATGCGCAGATCGGCCGTCGCGTAGCCCACAAACCGCCGATTGATTTGCGCCATCCGGCTTTCGTTCGTCGGATGGCCGGCCGCGTAGGGCGACCGGCACGCTCGCATTTGCCCGCCATACGCACGGTACGCGTTGGTTTCTGGGTCATAGGACTTGTAGCGGCTCGAGCACCAATCGAGGTGGGCGGTCGAGGGGCCGGCACGAGAGGCCGCCCATATTGGAGCGGTGGTTGCCAGACGCCGCGACGTCAGCTTCACTGAAGCCGGGTTCGTAACGTAGCTGGAGTAGACGGGCGGCAAACGCTCGTAGTTCTGCTGGCTCCGATCGATCCGCACCGGCGTTGCGGTCCAAAGGTCTGGCGCGGAAGCCGCCTTGAGCAGAGGACGTTCGGTGGGCTCCGCCAGCACGAGTGAGGCCACCGATGCAGCCCCGGCGCTGGCGCAAACCGACAACGCGATGCCAAATGCCAGCGATCCGATCGCTTTCATGGTCTTGCCCCCACCGTCCGCCACTGGGAATGCCTGTTGGTATTGGCGCAAAATCGGAAAACGATTGAATTTCCAACGAAAACGCCTTGCGGCGACGACCGTGGTCGCCGACAGCTAAATGCCGAGGCTGATTTTTTGTTCCCGCTTCCGTCGTTCGTCGGATGAAATTCAGACCAAGGGCGCAGCTTGACCAGAATGGGGCTGATCGAGCGAAGTTTCGACAAAGCGCGGTCTGGGCGATTGCACGGCGGCCTCGTCAGCCAACTGCGCGCAGTCGGCGGTCCACCGGTGAAATGCGAGGCCCCCTGGCGCGCCAGGTCCGCTTTTATTGGCGGATCAAGCTTTCAACCCGCCGCGCCAGCACGTCAGCAGTGAAGGGTTTCGTGACCACTTCCATACCATGGTCGAGGTGCCCGTGGTTGAGCACTGCGTTCTCCGCGTACCCTGTGACGAAGAGCACGTTAAGACCGGGACGCTGGACGCGCACCGCATCGGCAAGCTGCCGTCCGTTCATGCCATTCGGCAGCCCGACGTCGGTAACCAGAAGATCGATGGTGGGGCGTGCGTCCAGTATCTTGAGGGCGGAAGGACCGTCGCTCGCCTCCAGCACCTCGTAGCCCAGCTCTTCGAGGATTTCGACCGCGACCATCCTGACCAGGGGCTCGTCGTCCACGACCAGGATGGTGTGCACGCCGGACGCCGCAGGCGCGGGCCCCGCTTCGACTGGCATGTCGGAGCTATGGTCTTCGGCCGCGTGGCGGGGCAAATAGATGCAGATCATCGTACCCTTGCCCACCTCGGAATAGATGCGCACGGCACCACCGGACTGGCCGGCAAATCCGTAGACCATGGAAAGGCCGAGCCCCGTACCCTGGCCAATCGGCTTCGTCGTGAAGAACGGATCAAAGGCGCGGGCGACCACATCGGGCGACATGCCCGTTCCGGTGTCGCTGACGCACAGGGAAACATATTGCCCCGGCAGTAATCCCCGTTCTGCCGCTGCGCGTTCGTCGAGCCATCGGTTACCCGTCTCGATCGTCAAGCGCCCACCATCCGGCATCGCGTCGCGGGCATTGATGCAAAGATTGAGCAGAGCGTTCTCGAGCTGGCCGACATCGACGAACGCCGTCCACAGTCCTCCGGCTCCGACCGTTTCGACCGCCACCCCAGGGCCGACGCTGCAACTGATCAAGTCCTGCATACCCGCGACGATGCGATTGATGTCCGACGGCTTGGGGTCGAGCGTCTGCCTGCGGGAAAAAGCAAGGAGGCGCTGGGTTAGGCCAGCAGCCCGTTTCACCGCCCCTTGTGCGCCCGTCATGTAACGGTCGATTTCACTCGCGCGGCCCTGGGCCAGCCGCGTTTTCATCAGGTCGAGGCTGCCGCTGATACCGGCGAGGATGTTGTTGAAGTCGTGCGCCAGCCCACCGGTCAGTTGTCCGACGGCCTCCATCTTTTGCGCCTGGCGCAGGGCGTCTTCAGCCTGAACCAGTGCCGCGGTGCGTTCCTCTACCCGTTGTTCCAGCGTCTCGTTGAGCGTACGCAGGGCCGCAAGGGCATCGTCACGTTCGGCCTCGACGGCGCGCCGCTCTTCGATATCGATAAGGACGCCGGGAAATTTGAGCGCAACACCGTCGCTGCTGCATTCCACGCGGCCGTTCGCCTCGAGCCAGCGATATGTCCCGTCCTCGCGGCGGGTCCGGTATTGTTGGGCATAGGCTCCGCCTTTTGCCAGGGCGTTTTTGACGGAGGCGGTGACCCGTTCCTGGTCGTCGGGGTGAACGGCGCCGACGATATCGGCAAGGCTGAGACCCGAACGCCCCTGCCCCGGATCGAACCCAAATGCAGCCGCGAATGCTTCGTCGACGGTGAAGCGGTCGGAAGGCACGTCCCAGAGCCACGTGCCGATGATAGCACCTGCCGCCATCGCCATCTGCACGCGCTGGACGTTGTCGCGCGCGTAGCTTTCGCTCTCGCGCAACGCCGCTTCGGCTTTCTTTCTTTGCGTCACGTCGCGGAACAGCACCGCAACCTGACGCAGGCCTTCCGGCTCAATGCGCGTGGCGGAAACCTCGATGTGCCTGGCGACCGACTGGAACTCCTGCTCGAAGCGCACTGGTTCGCCAGTGCGCAACACGCTGCCGTAGATATCCAGCCAGACATCGGCGTTATCGGGCTCGATTTCGCGAAGCCGCTTGCCGACGATGTTCGAGATGCCTGTGTGTCGCCCATAGCCGGAATTGGCTTCGAGGTGGACGTAGTCGCTGAGCGGGCCATGCGGTCCGTCGATGAAGCCGATAATACAGAAACCGTCGTCAATTGCCTCGAACAGCGCACGGTAGCGTGCCTCGCGCGCATCATCACCGGCGTCAGCCCTCTTCTCGCTGACACCGTCCTGCAGCAAGGCTCTCAACCCCAGGATCTCTTCTTCGAGTTGCTCGCGAGACAACGATTGGATGTCGGACATCGATTTTAGTCTTTCTCACGCGCGTCACTGCGCTTTGCGCGCATCCCGATGGGTCTCGTCCCACAGCAGTGAAAGTGCCCCGACCATGGCGCTTCGACTGTATGGTTTGCGCACGATCGACACGCCAACGAGTTCCGGCGGCAGATCCGCCCCCTCACCATAGCCCGTCGCAAACACGAATGGGATGCCCCTGCGCATGAGCTCGGCGGCGATCCCGAACGAATTGGTCTGACCGAGATTGATATCGAGGATCGCCAGCTCCGGAGCAGCTCTTTCGATATGTGCCATGGCCTGCTGGACGGAGCTCGCGGTCGAGACCTCCGAGAACCCCTCGTCCGACAACATTGCCTCGAGATCAAGCGCGATGAGCATCTGATCCTCGACGATCATGATCCTGGGGTTTGCACGGACAAGGCCGCTCTGTTCTGGGGCGGCGGTGCCGACCATATATGTTGCCATTGTCGGACCTGACCCGGTGAGTTTGACGTGTGGGGACGGGATGCTGAACCCTGCCTCAAGCCCTGATGGTTCGAAGCGGACGGAGCTGCGTCCATGAAGATCGTAGGGAACGCTGCGCTCGATGAGCGCGCTGCCGAAGCCCCTGCGCGACGGGAAAGTGACGAGAGGACCGTTTCGCTCGCGCCAGGAGACGTCGCAATCCTGGCCGGTCATCGTCCAGCGCACCTCCACCTCGCCAGCAGTCACCGAAAGCGCGCCGTATTTGGCGGCATTGGTCGCCAACTCGTGAAACACCAGCGCCATTACCGAAAAGGCACGGCTGTCGAGCCAGACGGCAGGACCTTCGAGCGTGATTGTCGACAGCTTTGTCCGGTAAGGCTGAAGCTCTGCCTCAAGCAGGTCAGCGAGTATGCCGCCACCATCGCCGCGCACCACCTGGTCATGCGCGACGGCGAGCGCCTCGATGCGACCTTGCAGGGTCGAGACATACTCTTCGAGCGAATTCTTATGCTGCTGCGGGCTCGTCACCAGCGACTTGATGACAGCGAGGATGTTCTTGACGCGATGGCTCAGCTCCTGGTTCAGCATCCGCTGCCGAACTTCGGACTTGCGCCGCTCACCCGCCATCAGCTCGTTGTGCCGCAGCACCACCTCGACAATTGCGACCCGGACGATCTCGGCGATTTCGCGTTCGGCCTCCGACCATGGCTGCGCCTGCGCCTTGACCGTTTCCTTCCAGATCGCAAAGCTCTTGCGCGGCGTCAGGCGGTCGCCGAGAGGACCTGCTTCATAGGTTTTTTCAGGGTTTCCGGCCCAGTTGAGGGTCTGGACCAACTCCTTGCGAAAGAACAGCAGGCAATCCGAGCCGGTCTGCGAAAGAGGAATGGCCAGAACGCCTGAAAGCCGCTCGCTGTAGGCCGAAGCCTCCGGGAATTTCTGAGACAGGGCGTGCGTCGCCCAGACGCGGCCTTCGCTGACGGTGCGGATGAAGTCCAGAAGGGCGGCTCTTTCTTCCTCCGGCGGAGCGGTGCCGATCCCCGCCCATTTGCCGTCGACCATGACGCCGATACCGTCGTTTGCCAGCAGCTGTGAGAATTCACGCAGACTCTGGCGCAGCAGTTCGCCGACATCCTCGTGATGGGACGACAGAATGAGAAAGCGGTCGAGCGCTTCGCGTGTGCCGGCGACGGCCGCCACACGACGCCGTTCCTTCAGAGATTTCAGGTGTAGCGAGAAAAATTCGCCGAACACTTCGAGAGCGACGCGCTGGGCCATCGGCAGTGCGCGCGGCGAATAGTGATGGCAGGCGATCAGCCCCCAGAGCTGGCCGTCCAAGACAACCGAAATCGACATCGACGCAGCGACGCCCATGTTGCGCAAGTATTCGCAATGGATAGGCGAGACGCTGCGAAGATGCGCGAAACTGAGATCCAACGGCTCGCCCGATCCGTCCAGGACTGGCTCGACGGGGACGCGGGCGCCGCTTGCGTCCGAGATGACGCGAATGGTGTTCTTCAGATAGAGCGCACGCGCCTGCTGCGGGATATCGCTTGCTGGAAAATACTGGCCGAGAAAACTTTCAAGGTCCGCCCGTTTCGCCTCGCTGACCACCTTGCCGGATCCGTCCTGCTCGAAGCGGTAGATCATCACGCGGTCATAGCCAATCGTACCGGCAACGATCCGGCACGCGCGCTGCACGAGACGGTCAACGTCGGTAAGGTCCTTGATGCGGCCGATCATCTCGCGCGCAATATGCAAGGGTTGACCGATAGACGGGGCCGGCTCGAATTCGATGATGACGGCCGACTTGTGCAGGTGCACGGCAATGTCGAACACGCGGTCGCCAAAAGCGACGTCGAGCATGAGGGCCGGGCGTGAAGCCGCCCCTGCGGCCGCAAGCGCATTGCGCAGATCATGCAACAGTTTCGGACCGAGCACGTCGGCAAGCTGGCGCCCGAGCAGATCGCCGTCCCAGGCGAGCATTTCGGCAGCGTTGGCCGACATCCGCTCGATCCTCGTGAAACCGATGTCGCAGGCCACAAGACAGCCGTGCGGCTGGATGCTGCCGGGAATATGAATGGGCTCCCTGTCGCAAGTCTCAAGGTTTACGGGTTCAGCTGGCGGCAAGGGACGTACTTTCAAAGCAACTGAGGGCGAGCGCGAACACGGCATTTGCGGCGACCACGGACCGCCCGAGATCATAATTAGGTGTTCCCTCCAGGAGGGAAAGGAACGATGGCCACCGGGTCGTGTCACTTGCCATCGAAACAAGGTGCCTCGCACCAAAGGTTTCATCGAGCCCAAGCTTCAACGCCCTTTGACGCAACACCCGCGCACCGAGAGACGACCCTTCCACCACATAGAGAGCGCCGAGCAGTGCGCTTGGATCGGAAAGATCGAAATCAGGCTGCTCATGGCGGACCGGCGGCACGCCGAGATCGCGGGCATCCTGAGCGAGCAACTCTGCAACCGCGGACGGCTGCCAATTCCAGCCTTCAGGCCAGGAGACGTTCCGCAGCGCTTCATCCATTGTCACACGAAACGGCAAAACGTGCGCCACGTAGCGACGATAATCCTCAAGGGTGCTAAGCGTGCCGACCGCAGCGTCTACCCGCTGATGCGCTTCCCGCGTCCTGCTCCTCAATTCAACGCGTTCATTGCCGCGCATGCACCCTCCGCCCAGTCCTAAGATACTGCCTGTTTCGCAGCACGTGCGAAAAACCAAAAATCGCATCAGGAACTAGGGCATCACCATGACTGCGACAAGGGAATTGCCTTCAATTTTCGAGGGATAGCTGCAAGGGGCGAGACTCTGGAACGTCAAAGCTAGACGGGTTTCAAGGGGCAGTCACACGCGAACGCCGGGCTCTTCGACCCGTGACGCCTCGGGTTGCGGCGCAGATATTGGACTGGTATTGACCTGGTGGGTGTCCCCCGGTGCCAGGACCTCATTTTTCGGCGACTTGAAATTCGTCATAAATCGGAGTGTCGCGAACGTGACGATCGAAAGTACGATGGCGGTATCGTAGGACCCAAGCCCGACAGCAACGCCGATTGCGCCGGTTGCCCAAATGCTCGCAGCCGTGGCGGTCCCGCGAGTGCCGAGTTTTCCAACGAGGATCGCCCCGCCTCCGATGAAACCGACACCGTTAATCAGGCCTTCCACCACGCGGGCCGTGGCCTCCGCATTGCCGAGTGTGATCGTTTCTGCTGACTGGATAAAACCGCATGAGGCGATGGCGACCAGCGGGAAGGTGCGAAGGCCAGCGCTCCGCTCGTTTTGTTCACGATCCCAACCGATCGGTAGCGCGAGGACGTAAGCCACCATCAAGGCAACGAGATGCGGAAGGATGTCCAGTTCCACGCCCATCGATATCAGCCAGTCGTTCACTCGCGCCTCCTTGAACGGTGTAAGTGCCCGGCTAGATATGAGGGCAGATGAAAACGGCCAGCCCAAAAGTCGAAATAGTGTCTGCTCGACCGGCCGATGGTCCGACTGCAGCGGTTCCGCCTTGATCTCGATCGTACGATGCGGCTGGTTGAGCCCTGCCCGTCCGACAAAACCGGCGGCCGCCTTCAGCCATTTGCCGCTACCCCACCCGCTGTTGGTTTTACGATCGTCGGATCGTCAGTTTTTTGGCAATCCATCGGGTCTCAGGTACTTTCGTAGCGCTGCAATGCGAAAGATCGCATTAGCGGCTCCGTAGCCGCGATAGCCGCGCCTTTCGACGATCTCGAAGAAAAACCCTTCACCAAAGGTCGGGCTGTAGAGCTGGAAGTACTCGCCGTCCTCGTCACGGTCATAGAGGATGTTTTCGGACTTCAGCCTCTCAATGAGTTGAACGTCGAGACCGAAACGCGCTTCGACGTCATCGTAGTAATTTGGCGAAATCGGTAGCGCCTTGAACCCATTGGCGCGCAAGGCCTGCGCGGTCGAAAAAATGTCGTCGGTGGCAAAGGCCAGATGCTGGACGCCGGAACCGAAGGTTTCGGCGATGAACCGGCCGGCCAGCGTGTTGCGGTTTTCCGCGCCATTCAGTGTCAGACGCAACGTGCCAGCGTCATTTTCCACCACCTGGCTGCGAACGATGCCTGCCGGATCGACGATGTCGATCATCGGCGTCTTATGAGCATCGAGTAGCGATGTGTAGAAGAGCAGCCAGGTCAGCATTTCCTCATATTTGACGGTCTGAGCGATGTGATCCACGGAGCGTAGTCCGGCAGCGACGACCGAGCCGCCGTCTCGCACTGGCTCGAACTCGATCTCCCAGATCTTGGAGAGCTCGGATTTGTCGTCCAGGAAATAGACGAGCCCTCCGCCCACGCCGTGGATCGCCGGAACCACGAGCTCGCCTGGGCCAACCGGCTGCTCGAACGGTTCTGCTCCAAGCACCCGCGCCCTTTCTACCGTGGCCGCAGCATCGTCCATCATGAGGCCAAAGGCATAGGCGGACGTGCCGTGGACAAGGTAGGAAGCGCTGGCAAAGCCTTCGCTCTCGGTGTTGACCACCAAATTGATGGCCCCCTGGCGATAAACCACCACCTGTTTCGTCCGATGCTGTGCTGTTTTCGCGAAGCCGATTGAAACGAGCAACGCTTCGAGTTCGCCTGCCTCCTCTGTCGAGGCACTGAACTCCACGAACGCTACATCTCTCACGTCGACGCGAGGAGGCATTGTGGGGACCGGCAAACGAGTATCCGGTTCGGCGCGCTTGACCTGATCCCCGAGATAGATCAGCGAACGATATCCGTCGACAGCGATCGCGCTGGGGTTGCCGCCACGAAATTGGTCGTTGAAGATTTCGAGCGACAAGTAGCCGTCATAGCCGGTCGCCGCCACTGCGCGGGTAAAGTCGGTGACCGGCAAGTCGCCCTCACCCGGCATGTTGCGGAAATGCCGGCTCCAATACAGCAGATCCATGTCGATCAGTGGGGCATCGGCCAACTGGACGATGAAGATCTTCTCCTTTGGGATCGAGCGGATCGAGTTGATCTCGATCTTGCGCGACAGCGTATGAAAGCTGTCGAGGATCAACCCGATACTCGGGTGATCAGCGCGCCGGACGATCTCCCAGGCGTCGCGATGATCGCTGATATGACGCCCCCAGGCGAGCGCCTCGTACCCCACGCGCAGGCCCCGTTTTGCGGCCCTTTCGCCGAGTTCGCTAAAGTCCGCTGCTGCCCTGTCGATGCCACCAACGGCGGCAGGCGAGACATTGGAACAGACAAGGACGAGGTCGGTGCCAAGCTCCTGCATCAAGTCGAACTTGCGCTCGGCACGGTCGAACGTTCGGGCTCTTAACGGCTCCGGCATGCCCTCAAAATCCCGGAACGGCTGAAACAGACTGATCTCCAAGCCGAAATCTCGCACCATGCGGCCGACCTGACGCGGGCTCTCATCAAAGGCTAGGAAATCGTTCTCGAAGATTTCCACACCGGCAAAGCCCGCCTTGGCGATCGCACGCAGTTTGTCCTTGAGGTCGCCACTGAGCGAAACCGTTGCTATCGAGGTCTTCATCACTCGCTCCTCGCTGGATTTTGCGGAAATCAGCCGGTCATTGCCTTGAAGTGGGCAAGCATCCGCGTTGTGTCGGGCTCAAGACCTGTAAACAGGCGAAAAGCGCCAACTGCCTGGAATACCGCCATTCCTCCACCGTCGAGCGTGCGGCATCCGCGTCGCCTCGCTTCTAAAAGCAGCGGCGTTTCGAGCGGGAAATAGACGATCTCGGCGACCCAGTGCCGGGGATCGAGAAGTTCGGCGTCAAGCGGCATCCCGGGATAGTTCGCCATGCCGGTCGGCGTGGCGTGAATCAACCCGGATGCCGATCGCATCGCAACAGAAAGGTCCGTACCGGCGGTGATATCGGCTTCTGGAAACAAGGCGGTCAGCATCGCGGCAAGCAATCGCGCCCGTTCCGGCTCGCGATCGAAAACGATGAGACGCTTCAGGCCGAGCGAAAGCGCGGCATAGGCTGTTGCGACGCCGGCACCTCCTGCTCCCAGCTGCACGCCCGAGGAAAGATCTGCATCGGGCAATCCGCGCCTGAAGCCTTCGGCAAAACCCCACCAATCGGTGTTGTGGCCATATCTTCGCCCCCCCTTGAGCACGACCGTGTTGACGGCACCGAGCCGCTGGGCGTCCGGCGACAGTTCATCGAGATGGGCAATGACCGCCTGCTTGCACGGATGTGTGATGTTGAGACCGGAAAACCCCCGCGTCTCAGCGTCGGCGAGCAGCCGCTGCAGATCATTTTCCGTCGCCCCGATCTCGAAAAGATCGATCAGCTCATAGGCATAGCGGAGCCCCTGAGCTGCACCTTCAGCCACATGCATGGCAGGCGTCAACGAGGCCTGGATGCCAGCACCGATCAGGCCCGCCTTCAAGGGTCTTACAAGCGTTTCGGACATTGTTTGTGTTTCCATCTTCCGAGCCCGTTGCAAAGGGCAGCCAGCCTTCGGCCCGCCGCGGCGTCGCGGGCGAGCCGAAGTATTCGCGCGGTTACTGTCCCCGCGCGGCACCTATCTCCTTGAACAGCAACTGCACCGTATCGGCGCCGATCTCGGCGCTAAACTTCTCGATCACCGGCTTGACGGCGTCACGCAGCTTCTGCGTTTCTTCGGGGCTGAATTCGCTGACCTCCATGCCTGTCTTGCGGATTTCCTCAAGGGCTGTGGCATCCGCCTCGCGCGAGACCTTGCGCTGATAATCGCGGGCCTCCGTCGCGGCCGCTTGCAGCACGCCCTTTTCGTCGTCATTCAGCCCATCCCAGAACTTCTTGCTGACGAGCACGATCTGCGGATTGTACTGGTGACGGGTCAGCGTCATGTATTTCTGCACTTCGTAGAATTTGGCATTCAGGATGTTTGCCGCCGGGTTCTCCTGCCCATCGACCGTCCCAGTCTCAAGCGCGGTGTAGAGTTCCGTATAAGGCAGCGGAACAGCGTTGGCGCCGAGCGTGTTGAAGAGCTCGATCGGGATCGGAGACTGGATCGTGCGGATCTTCAGACCCTTGATATCTTCAAGCTTGGTCACTGCATGGCGATTGTTCGTCAGATTGCGGAAGCCGAGTTCCCAGTACCCAAGTCCGACTAGGCCGGTATCGGGCAAGAGCTTGCTGAGGCTTTCCCCGAAGGGGCCATCCATCACCTTGTCCGCCTCTTCGCCACTGTCGAAGAGGAACGGAAGGTCGACGGCGCCGAATTGCTTGACGTTGTTGGCAAGAATACCGGCGTTCAACACGGTCATCTCGATAACACCGCCCTGGAGAGCGGAGACAGTCTGGACGTCACCACCAAGTGTGCCGCCGGGAAACAGCTTCACCTCGATCTTGCCGCCACTCTTTTCATTCACGAGCTCGGCAAACTTCTCCATGCCCGTCACTTGGGGGTGCCCCTTGTTGTTGGCTGACGCGAACTTGATAGTCTGGTCGCGTATCTCTGCAAGCGTTGGCCCTGCTGCAAACAAAACGATCGGCAGGGCGACGCCCAGGGCCATTTTTGTCAATCGGTTCAACACCATCTTATCCTCCCAGATTGGACCGGTAATCCTGCCGGCCTGTTGAAGCGCAATAGAAAGTTGCCGTCAGTGCCCGAACCAGGAAACCGGTACGGTCACCAGTTCGGGGAACAAAACGAGCAGGAAAAGGACGACCAGTTCAGCAATGAGGAAGGGCCACACGCCCTTCATCAGGTCCTCCATCGACAGTTTCGAGACGCCGCAGATGACGTTGAGGACCGTGCCCACTGGCGGGGTGATCAGGCCGATCGAATTGTTGATGATGAACAGCACGCCGAAATAGACCGGGTCGATCCCCGCCTGTTTGATGATCGGCATCAGAACCGGCGTCATCACGAGGATCGTCGGCGTCATGTCCATCGCTGTCCCGACGACAACGATCAGGACCATGATGGCGATGAGCAGAAGGGTCTGATTGTCCATCAGAGGTTCGACCAGTGCGGCAAGCGCACCGGGCACGTCGGCAACCGTAATCAGCCAGGCGGAAACGGCAGCGCAGGCAACCAGGAACATCACGACGGATGTAATTTTCGCGGCCGCTACGAAGACATGGAAGAGCTGGCCCGGCGTGAGCTCGCGGTAGATGACCATCGAAACGAACAGGGCGTAGACCGCCGCAACAACGCCGGCTTCGGTTGGCGTGAAAACGCCAAACTTCAGACCAACGATGATGATCACCGGCAAAAGGAGTGCCCACACACTGTCGAGCAGCGCTCCAAGCCGCACGCGGGCGCTTTGTCTTGGCGGAAGCTCGAACTGCTCCTTGCGCGCGACGATGAGCCAAGTGATGCAAAGGGCCGCAGCGATCATCAAACCCGGGAAAATGCCCGCGAGGAAGAGCTTGGTGATCGAGACGCCGCCAACCACACCGTAGAGGATGAAACCAATTGACGGTGGAATGATAGGCCCGATGATCGATGCAGAGGCAAGCAGCCCCCCGGCGCGCGCCGGATCATGACCGCTCTTCAGCATCATCGGCAGAAGCAGCGCGCCGAGGGCAGCGGCGTCGGCGACCGCTGAGCCAGAGAGGCTGGAAAGAATGCAGGCGGCAAAGATCGCCACGAAGCCGAGGCCGCCGCGAATATGACCGACCATCGCCATCGCCAAGGCGACGATGCGGCGGGAAAGCCCGCCGGTGTTCATAACCTCCCCTGCAAGCAGGAAGAAGGGCACTGCCATCAACGGAAAGCTGTCGGCGCCGTTCAAGACGTTTTGGGCGACGATCTGTGCATCGAAGAGCCCGAGAAAGAGCATCAAGGCGACACCGCTGATGATCAACGCAAATGCAATCGGCACGCCGAGCGCCATGGGACCGAGAAGCGCGCCAAGGAAGATGGTGACCGTCATCGGCTCGTCCTCAGTGTTTGACGGGCAGCGGCCCGAGCGTGGCGGTGGGGGGGCGGGTCGAGCGCTACTTCGTCTTCGCTGTCGCGAACCAGTTCCGCCGTCGTCACGTCGATGCGTCCGGTCGCGATGGCGAAAGCATCGGCAAGCAGGATGAGGAATGCGGGTACCCCAAAGGCGAGACCGGCCCCGTAGAAGAAGCCCATGGAAAGCCCGGTCGCAGGCGCACTGACATGCAGGTTGATGAGCGTCTGCGTCCAGCTGCCGCTAATCATCAGCCAGGTCACATAGAGCATCATCATATGACCAAGCAGCACCGCGACCTTTGCGGCGACCGGCGGCAGGCGTTTGATGAGCGTATCAACGCCGAGATGCCCGTGTTCGCGCAAGGCAACCACGGCGCCAAGAAACGTTAGCCAGACGAAGAAGATGCGTGATATTTCCTCAGAGGCCGTGATGCCTTGATTGAACGCATACCGCAAAACGACATTGCCGAAGACGAGGACGACCATGCCGGCAAGCAGCAAGGCAATCGCCACCTTCAGCGCGAAGAAATAGAAATCGATAATACGGATCATGCGCTCCTCCCAAAGCGGAGTGCCGTCTTGGCGCCCGCGCAGCACATTAGCGCCACGGGGCGGCGTCAGGCACCGGTGCGAACACATCCTCCTCAAGCGGCCTTCGCCATTTCAAAATGTACGAACTAGTACGTATGTCAAGTAGACTCTCTTGAAAGACCCCCGTAACCTCAATATGAATTTCGAGGAGGCGATGCAGAGAGCCTTCGGGCTTGCCCGTTTCGATCTGGTTTCATTGGAAAATTCGGCGCGTGCCGGGGAGTAACGAAAAAAGAATGGCGCGGCGGGTTGAGGCAAGTCGGAAGAACGATCCGGAACGCACCAAGGAAGACATCCTTGTCGTTGCCACCGAGGAGTTCTCGACGCACGGCCTTGCGGGTGGACGCGTTGACGCGATCGCAGAACGGACGCGAACCTCCAAGCGAATGATCTACTACTATTTCGGGGGCAAGGAGGGGCTATACCTCTCCGTGCTTGAGCGAGCCTATCGCAAGATCCGCACGCTCGAGGAGGACCTCAAGCTCGCAAGCCTTGCCCCGGAAGAGGCGTTGCGTACGCTAATATCCAGCACATTCGACCACGATGAGGCCAATCCCGATTTCGTGCGATTGGTCAGCATCGAAAATATCCACCACGCAGCCCATATGCTGCGGTCGGAAGCGATACGCGATCTGAATGTCTCGGTCATCGAAACGATCGCGGGCATTCTGGAACGCGGTACCGCCGAGGGTGCTTTCAAGCGAAAGGCCGACCCGATCGATGTGCATATGCTGATCAGTGCCTTCTGCTTCTTCAGGGTTTCGAACCGATATACATTCGGAACCATCTTTCGCAGGGATCTCTCCGAATCGGCCACAATCGGCCGCCATCGCCGAATGATCGCCGACGCCGTGATCAGCTACCTCCAGACGGAGGAAGGGGCAGAGAACCCCATATCCTAGGGATATAGCGCATGGGATGGGAAGCACTCAGGCAATGGGGAGGAAATGCGAACCTTCGCGATCAGGGGCCCTTCTTCCCTCACCTGCCCGTCCGCGCCGTCGACCGGGCAATCTCGATAATGTGTCCCGTAACGCCGTCGGTCTTGTCTTGCTTCGTTGAAAAGTACGGTTCTGGCGCGAGAAGGTGGATTTTGCCCGCATGCGCGATTGCCGCCAGGGTAAGTGCTGTATAAGGTCCTGCGGCAAAACGCAGAACACTCAGTTGACGAGGATGACATGGCAACCGGTACCGTTAAGTTTTTCAACCAGGACAAGGGTTTTGGTTTCATCACGCCCGACAGCGGCGGACCTGACGTCTTCGTCCACGTGTCGGCGCTGGAAGGCGCAACCTCACTGCGCGACGGCCAAAAGGTCAGCTACGAACTCGGCCAGGACCGCAAGACTGGAAAATCGAAGGCTGAAAACGTCAGGTCAGCCTGAACATCGCATCCCACACCGCGGGAATTCGCTTCATTGCATTCCCTCGCCTGCCCGGCCGCGCGAGCGACCGGGCAATCTCGGTGATGTCTTCCCCCAAGCCCGATCTTCAGATCGACGCACCGCACCGACTTGAGCTCGCCGCTGCGATCCAGCACATAAATACTGACGGCCAAGACATGTAGGCGTCGGCTGTACATTTAGATTTTGCGATGGCTAATCCACCCGGTCGCTTCAGCGGTTTTGTTTGTGCTGATGCGGCGAGAGTGAGCGGCGCATGACCTACCGTGGCTCAATGAGCGTGCGGCGCCACAAGTTCCAAACAGCGTCAGCTTGAAACTCGCCTTCCCTGCTTTAGATCACTTGCTCTGCGACAGGGTGGCTTGAGTTGTTGCCGCAACCTAGACGGCTCCACTCGGCGCGCGCGGGGTGCGTCTGGCCCGTCATGCCGGTGGCGCGAGCCTTGCCCCGCCTTCCCCGGCGGGGTTTTCTTTTGGAC
>NZ_JTLA01000100.1:0-46166 GCF_000799055.1 Ensifer sp. ZNC0028 | reverse complement strand
GGCCTCGCGGCAGCGAGCCGCAACGGCGCCGTCAGGCTGATCTGCGCACGACGCGCCGGCTCTCCGGCGCGTCGTGGCCCCTGTCGCTAGAACCGCAAGAACCCGACAAGCGGCGGCATGATGGAGCCGCGGCCATCGCTGATGAACGGCGCCAGTCCCGCGACCACCTCTTCGCTCGGATTGCCATAGACTTCGAGCCGCTCCACCGTGCAGTGGGCGGAGACGTCGTTGATATGCGCATCCGACATCTGCCAGTGCCGGAGCACGTCCTCGGAATTGCGGTAGAGCTGGATGCTCACCGCCTGCATTCCTTTCTCGTCGATGAAGGTCTGCACCATCAGCTGCGGCGCATGTGCTTCGACGAAGGCGATCGCGCTGCGCACAGCCTCGCAGAACGGTTCAAGATGGCCGGGCGTAATCCTCATCAGGTTTCGGAAAAGCAGTTGCTCGGTCATGCGTCCTCCCTGTCGCGCATCGTTGGCTCCCCGGGCCGGATTCAGGCCGGGGATGGCGTTCGGGTGAACGCCCAAGGAGAGGTTTGTAGGAGCTCAAGCATGGTTGAGGTCAAGCGCCGAATACCAGAGCAATATTAGAGGTCGGCCGCGTGCGCATGCACCCGGCATTAACACTTGCCGTGGCAAATTAGCTTGGCTGCATGATGCAGCTTAAAAACAAAGGCAATGAGATGCTTGACCTTTCCTTTCTCACTCCCCTCCTCCTCAGTTTCGGCGCGATCTACCTGTTCTTTCGCTGGGTCGTGTTCGATATGAACGCCCCGAAATAGAACCGCCCAAAGGCTGCCTCCGCGCACGCCTGCGATCCCCAAGGGAAACGCGGAGGCGACCCCTATTCGTCGACAAGTCGCGCGACCAGATCGCCAAGCACGCGCTCGAGTGCGGCGTCGCGATCCTTACTCAGCGCGTCGAGTCCCACCACCTGGCGCATGATCTGGACGCCGGCGACCAGTGACATCAACAGCGCCGCACGCTCGGCCGCGTCGGCGCCTGAAAGGGCTTCGGTCACGTTCTTCTGGTGATGGCTTTCCACCACCGCACGCGCGATCACCACCGCCCGCTCGTTGGAGATCGAACGCAGCATGATCAAGAAGCCGTCGAGCGCGGTCGCCTCCGGTTCCGTCACCTTGAGCAGCGCCTTGCTGATGCGCGCCGCCCGATCCGGTGCCGCAAGCGTCTCTGGCGTCGCTATGATCGGCCGCCTGTTGGCGGTCGAAAGCACTTCGGCAAACAACCCCTCCTTCGACCCGAAATAGCGGTTGATCAGCATCGCCGTCACCCCGGCCCCTTCGGCGATTTCGCGCACGCCGGCGCCCTCATAGCCCGACGCGATGAAGGCGGCCCGTGCGGATTCCAGAATGGCGGCGCGCGTGGCGGCCGCGTCGCGGCGGCGCCCGTCCTTTTCCGCAGACGGCTTTTCGGCAGACGGCTTTTTGGCGGACATGGCTTCCCCTTAGTATACACATGTAGACATTCGCATGAATCGGAAGTATACGGATGTAGACATACTGCCGCAACGCACCGTGCCGCAGAGCCTTCATTTCATCCACGGAGCCCCACGTGACAAGCATTTGCGCCTACAGCGACAGTCTCAATTTCTTCCGCGCCTGGCTGTCAGATCCCTTGCGTGTCGCCTCCGTCACGCCCTCTTCCCGGTCGCTTGCCCGGCTGATCACACGCGAGATCGACCCTCGCCATGGCCCGGTGCTCGAACTTGGCCCTGGCACCGGCGTCTTTACCCGCGCGCTGATCGCGCGCGGCGTACGCGAGCAGGACCTCGTCCTCGTCGAAAGCGGACCGGACTTCGCCGCCGTGCTCAAGGGCCGTTTCCCGGCCTCCACCATACTTGCGATCGATGCGGCGCGGCTCGCCGAAGGCCGGCCCGAGATTTCGACGGGCATCGGCGCTGCCGTCAGCGGCCTGCCGCTGCTTTCCATGCCCACCCGCAAGGTTATCGCAATCCTCTCCGGTATCTTCCTGCACATGCGGCCGGGGGGCCATCTCTACCAGTTCACCTACGGTCCGCGCTGCCCGATCCCGCGGCCGCTGCTCGACCGGCTCGGCCTTCGCGCCCGGCACGTCGGCGGCACCATCAGAAACTTCCCGCCCGCCTCCGTCTACCGGATCAGCCGGCGCCAACCCTTCGCAGCCATGCGCAGGACCGGCGACTGACGCAACGAAAGAAGATGAAAACCGATGAATGAATGTGTTCTCGTCACCGGCGGCACCGGCTTCGTCGCCCGCTGGTGCATCGTCTCCCTGCTCGAGCGCGGCTACCACGTTCGCGCGACCTTGCGCGATATGGCAAAGGCCGAGGCCGTCAGGCGCTCCATCGCCGCCGTCAGCGACGCCACCGACCGCCTGTCCTTCACGAAAGCCGATCTGACCAGCGATGACGGCTGGGCCGAGGCGATGGCGGGCTGCACCTATGTGCTGCACGTCGCCTCGCCGCTCAGCGGCGTTTCCGGCAGCGGTCGCGCGGCCTATGTTACGCCGGCGCGCGAAGGCACGCTGCGGGTGCTTTCCGCCGCCGTCGATGCCGGCATCCGGCGTGTGGTGATGACTTCGGCGGCAGCCACCACCCGGCCGCCGCTGGATTCGGGCCTAACCAGCGACGAGACGCGCTGGGCCGACCCCGACGACCCGCAATTCGACAACTACCGCGTCTCCAAGATCCTTGCCGAACGCGCCGCCTGGAAGTTCATGGCCGGCAAGGCAACGGAATTCGCCACGGTGCTGCCCGGCGCCGTCTTCGGCCCGGTGCTTTCGAGTGAAAATCTCGGCTCGGTGAAGATCATCGGCGACCTCGTCGCCGGCCGGCCGCGGTTCCTGCCGCGCCTCGGCTTCTGGGTGGTGGACGTGCGCGATCTCGCCGACCTGCACGTCACCGCCATGACCGCGCCGGAGGCTGCAGGCGAACGCTTCCTCGCTGCCGGCGACTTCCAGTGGATGGAGGATATCGCCGCCACGCTGCGGTCGGGCCTCGGCGTCGATGGCGGCAAGGTGCCGACGCGACGGCTGCCGACCGCGCTCGTGCGGCTGCTGGCCCCGCTCAGCGCCGACCTGAAGCCGCTGGCGCCGCTGCTCGGTCGCAAGTTTGCGCTGTCCTCCGACAAGGCCCGGCGCGTGCTTGGCTTTGCACCGAGGCCGGTGAGCGCCACCCTCCTCGACTGCGCCCGCAGCCTGATTGCGCCCGGCGGGCGCTGATTTCAGCCGGCCTCAGGGCAGGACCTGCGGCGGCAGCAGGAACAGCGTCATGCCAAAGATCACATAGACGGTGAGCGCCAGCACGCCCATGTACCAGGCAGACCGCCCGCCGTTGGAAAGCAGCGTCGCGGCCATGGTCGAGACCAGCATCATCACGATCGCCCCCGGCCAGAACTGCAGGTCCATCGGTTGCGGCCCGAGCACGTAACTCAGGAGCACCAGCAGCGGCGCCACGAAGAGCGCAATCTGCACGGCGCTGCCGAGCGCAATGCCGACGCTGAGGTCGAGCCGATCCTTGCGCGCCGCGGAGAAAGCCGTCGCCATCTCGGCGGCAGCACCCACCAGCGCGACGACGACGAAGCCGACAAAGGCCGGCGTCATGCCAAGCTCTTCGGCCGCCACCTGCACCGAGCTGACGAAGACTTCGCTGACGAGCGCCACAAGAACCGTCACCACCAGCAGGACGACGATACCCACCGAAAGCGGCCAATGCGGTTCATCGCCGCCATGCTCCGATGCAGCCGAGGCGAAAAGCTCGCTGTGGGTCTTCAGCGAAAACAGCATCCAGAGCCCATAGGCTATGATGAGTACGACGGAGAGACCCGCGCTCAGTTGCTGGGTGAAGGCTGCCTGAGGCTGGCCGTCGGCAGCCCCGATCAGCGACGGCACGAGAACGGCGATCGTCGCCATGAACAGCAGGCTCGACAGAAAGCGCGCATTCACCCGGTTGAACTCCTGCAGGTGAAACTTGAGCCCACCGAGCAGAAACGAACCGCCGAGCATGAACAGCGTGTTGGTGACGATCGCACCGGCGATCGAGGCCTTGACCAGCAGATACTGGCCGGCGGCGAGCGCCATCAGCGCAATGACAAGCTCCGTCAGGTTGCCGAGCGTCGCATTGAGCAGTGCGCCCACCGTGTCGCCGGTGCGGGCCGCGACCGCCTCTGTCGCCTGGCTCAAAAGTGCGGCGAGCGGCACGATCGCCGCCACCGACAGCAGGAAGAGCAGCGTATGGGCGTCCGGCCAGATATGCTCGCCGGCGATGGCGATGGGCACGAAGACGATCAGCCAGAGAATGGGTGTACGACGAAAATGATCCAGTGCATCGCTCATGGCCGTTTCCCCCTAGCCCCTTGAGCACCCGCAGTCCGAAGCGCCCTCCCGGTTCGCAAGACGAGTCGCTTGAACGCACTGTAATTATCCCGCGTTCGGCATGAGCCCGCATTGACTTTCGTCAAGTCCTGCAGCCGCGCGTTGAAACTACGGGCCGGAGCGCTGAGATCCGCTGGGGCAGTGCGCGCCTCTTCACGGGGCAAGCGCTGCGAAACCACTTATTAAATCCCCTTGGCTAACATGAAGCGCCGTATTGCCGGGGTTTCTCGCGTTGCTGAACAATGAACTTCATTCCTCGATCCGTGCCGGAGAGCAGGATCGCCGTGATGGCCTGAAGCCTGGCAACCGTTTCCTCGGACGGGTGGTTGCCTGCAACGGCGCGCGCGCCACGATCGCTGCCATTGCTGAAAGCGGCGAGACGTCGCTGACCGAACTCTGGTCCGTCGGCCGGCTGATCTCCATTTCCGTCGGCAGGAACCGCGTGGTGGCGCTGGTCTATTCGATGCAGACAGCCTCCAGCGAGTGGGGCGAAGAGGCCAACAACACCTTCCGGATCGAAGTCGAGTTGATGGGCGAGGTCCACAGGGGGCCTGACGGTCGCGAAGAGTTTTCCGCCGGCATCAGCCAGTACCCCTATCTCGGCGCCATCGCCCACCGCATCCGCGCTGCCGACCTTGCGCGCATCTACGATTCCGGCCGCAACGACAGCTGCATCATCGGCAAGCTGACCCAGGACGAGAGCCTCGACGCCACGATCCACGTGCCCTCGATGCTCGCCAAGCATTTCGCGATCGTCGGCACGACCGGCGTCGGCAAGTCGACCGCCGTCACGCTGCTGCTCAACAAGGCGATATCGGCCGATCCGAAGCTGCGCGTGCTGATCCTCGACCCGCACAACGAATTCGCCGCCGCCTTCCCCGACCTTGCCGTCGTCATCGACACCGATACGCTCGACCTGCCGTTCTGGTTCTTCCGGCTTGACGAGTTCGCCGAAGTGATCTTCCGCGGCCGTCCGGCGCCGCCGGACGAACTCGACATGCTGCGCGACATCATCCCCGAGGCGAAGAAGGCCTTCCGTGGCGGTGGCAGCGACGGCATCGTGCGCCGACAGACCGAAAAGAGCTCGATCACCGCCGACACGCCGGTGCCCTACCGCATCGCCGACCTGCTCGCGCTGATCGACGAGCGCATCGGCCGGCTCGAAGGGCGCAACGACAAGCCGCATCTGCGCTCGCTCAAGGTCAAGATCGTCTCGGCGATCAACGATCCGCGCTATCATTTCATGTTCTCCTCGAACACGATCACCGACACCATCCAGGACACGATCGCCCGGGTGTTTCGCATTCCCGGCGACGGCCGGCCGATCGCCACCTTCCAGCTGGCCGGCATCCCCTCGGAAGTCGTCAACTCTGTTGCCTCAGTGCTTTGCCGCATGGCGTTTGAAATCGGACTCTGGAGCAATGGCGGCATCCACATGCTCGTCGTCTGCGAAGAGGCGCACCGCTACGTTCCGGCCGATCCGTCGCTCGGCTTTCTGCCGACCCGCCAGGCGATCGCCCGCATCGCCAAGGAGGGCCGTAAATACGGCGTCTCGCTCGGCATCATCACCCAGCGCCCCGGCGAACTCGATCCGACGATCCTGTCGCAGTGCTCGACGGTCTTTGCCATGCGGCTTGCCAACGACCGCGACCAGGACATCATCCGCTCGGCCATTCCGAACTCATCGACCTCGACCACCAGCTTCATTTCCTCGATCGGCAACGGCGAGGCGATCGCGTTCGGTGAGGCTGTCGCCGTGCCGATGCGCATGCGGTTCTCCCGCATTGCCGAGGAGCGCCTGCCGCGCGCCCACGGGATCATCGACCGCATCGACGAGGACCATCCGCCGACTGTCGACCTGCGCGCGATCGTCAGCCGGATGCGCGCCATCAACGGGCCGGATATTTCGAACTTCCAGCAGAGCTACATCGCTGCACAGACCGCCAGCGAAGAACAACGCTGGGAAGCGGAACTGGGCGCCACGGCAGAAACCAAGCCGCAACAGGGCCTCAGCGAGCCACAGGTCGAAATCGAGCCCTATCGTCCGGACATGCTTCCGCGCGCGCCTGCCCCCGTCAACCCGGAGCTGGAGCGCTTCAACCAGATCCGCCAGCAGCTCCTGAACGAGCCGCCCGCGACCGACCAACGCCGCCCGGACCCCGCGTCCGGCGAGCGCCCGCGCCAAGGCTCGCTTCGCGAAAGCCTGTTGAAGCGCCCGCTCGGCAGCATCATCCGCAAGCCATAGTTTGCGGCACCGGTCGACCAGGCGGCACCGCACATTCGGCCTTGCCCGATCGCGGCACCGGCCGATAGGATAGTCATTTCAATCGCTTCGACAGCCGAATGGCGCCTTCCGGCGGGCCGCGGAGGAACAATCTTGTCTGAGAACGACTACGACGCCTTTGCGGCAGACTATGATGCCGACAACGAAAACAACGCATGGAACGCCTATTACGAGCGGCCGGCGACCCTGTCTCTCGCCGGCGACGTCGCCGGCCTTCGGGTGCTCGACGCCGGCTGCGGCGGCGGCGCGCATGCAGCAGCGCTGATCGAGCGCGGCGCCACGGTGACGGGCATCGACCGGAGCGCCGGTCTGCTGGAAATCGCCCGGCGTCGCCTCGAAGGGGGTGCGCGATTACTGCTGGCCGATCTGAGCGAACCCCTGCCATTTGACGACGGCGCCTTCGATCTCGTCGTGGCATCGCTCGTCATGCACTATCTGGAGGACTGGTCGCTTCCGCTTTTGGAATTCAACCGGGTTCTGGCGAAGGGCGGCCGGCTGGTTCTTTCCACCCATCACCCGTTCATGGACCACCCGCTCTCCGGTCACGACAACTACTTCGAGACCTATCGCTTCGACGATACCTGGGAACGCGGCGGCAGGACCATCCACATGCGCTTCTGGCACCGCCCGCTGCATGCCATGTTCGACGCGTTCAAATCGGCAGGCTTTGCCATCGAGACGGTGAGCGAGCCTGAACCCGATCCGCGCGCCCGCACGCTCTTTCCGAAAGCCCATAAGAGCCTCACGACCGAGCCGCGCTTCCTCTTCTTCTCGCTCGTGAAGGCGGGAGACCGGCAACCCCATTGAAGCCGGTTGGACAGGAAAAACTCAGATCCCGAGGATTTCCTCGTGCGCCCCGGTCGCGCCCCAGCGGACGATCTCGGCCAGGATCGGCATCAACGCTCGGCCCTGGTCGGTCAGGCTGTACTCCACCTTGCGCGGCACCACCGGATAGTCCCGACGGCTGATCAGGCCGCGCTCCTCCAGCTCCCGCAATTCGCGGCTGAGAACACGCGGCGTGATCGGTTTTCCAAGCCCGCCCCGAAGCAGCGAGCGCCCAATCTCGCCATAGCGATGCGTGCCGCCTTCGAGCACGCAGAGGATGTGCAGCTTGTAGCGCCCGCCGACGATCCGGGTAAAGGCGATGGCAGGGCAGAGCCGGATATGGCTCATGTCGAGCCCGGTCAGGCTGGACACTTTCGGGCCTACGCCACGTCCGGGTTCCACGGCTTGTTCCGTCATGCAGGCGGCCCTCCGTACTATCCTATTTGTCCGTATTTACGATATCATACCAAAGAGTTAGCGTCCTTCCAGCGAAACATTGCAGGGAGGAAGGCACGATGGCAAAGCGCGACCGGGCGAACTCACTGGCGCCGTCCGAGACGGCTTTCGGAGCGCGGCCATGAGTGTTGAGATGACCGTTCTGGCGCTCGGCTGCGTCTTCGGCATCGTCCAGGTTTTCGTCGCGGCGCAACTCCAGACCCGCCAGCATGGACTCGCCTGGTCGCTCTCGTCGCGCGAGGTGGCCATGCCGCCGCCGACACCCCTGGTCGGCCGGCTGAAACGCGCGCAGGCAAATTTTCTCGAGACTTTTCCCTTCGCTGCGTCCGCGCTGCTGGCGGTCGAAATCACCGGCGCAAACGACGCGACGACGGGACTCGGTGCGATCGTCTGGCTTTCGGCGCGCCTGGCCTTCTGGCTCGCCTATGCGATCGGCATCCCCGTGCTGCGCTCGGCCCTGTTTGCGACCAGCATCATCGGGATCGGACTGGTGCTGTGGCCGCTGCTGGCGTGACGACGACGGTCGGAAGCAACGGTGGAACAATCGGGCAAGCCACCCGTTGTCGTGGCGACACCTTGGGGTAGTATCGCTCAAGAGGCTGTCGAACGGCCGACGAGGACGGGAGCGCGCCATGGTCACAAGCATCACCCCTTTCCTGATGTTCCAGGATGGCGTCGCCGACGCGGCCATGGCCTTCTACGTCTCGCTGTTTCCCAATGCCGAGGTGCTGGAGGTCGAGCGCTACGGCCCGGGCGAGCAAGGCCCCGAAGGCAGCGTCAAGGTGGCGCTCTTCCGGCTCGGCGCGCAGCGGGTCAAATGCATCGACAGCCCGGTCAGGCACGCCTTCGACTTCACCCCATCCTTTTCCTTCTTCGTCGAATGCCAGAGCGAGGATGAGATCATCACGCTCTCGGGCATGCTCGCCGAAGGCGGGGCGGTGTTGATGCCGCTCGGCAATTATGGCTTCAGCCAGCGTTTCAGCTGGGTCAACGACCGCTTCGGCGTGTCCTGGCAGTTGAACCTCGCCGACTGATCCGCGCCAGCAGCACTCGTCAAAGCACCTCCTCGGCGCTGGCGATCCGCTGCCAGCTGTCGTCAAGCTGGTTGCGGAACCACGTCATCTGCCGCTTGGCATATTGCCGCGTGGCCGCAGCGCCCAACTCGACCACCTCGGCCTCGTCGAGTTCGCCCTTCAGAAGGGCTGCGATCTGGCTGACGCCGATCGCCTTCATAACAGGCATTTCCGGTGGCAGCTGGAGGGAAAGCAGCGCCTTGACCTCGTCGATTGCACCGCCGGCAAGCATCAACTGGAAGCGCTGGTTGATGCGATCGTGCAGGAGCTTTCGCTCCGGCAGCACCACATATTTCTTGGCCCGGTTCGGGTCGACGATGACAGGCCCGGTCTGCTGCTGGAAAAAGCGGATCGGCTTGCCGGTCGCCTCCACCACTTCGAGCGCCCGCACGATCCGCTGGCCGTCGCCGGGCTTCAGTGTCGCCGCCGTTTCCGGATCCCTGGCTTGAAGGTCGCGATAAAGCGCCTCCGGCCCTTCCGCCTTCAGCCGTTCGCGAAGCCTTTCCCGGATTGCTGCCGGGATTTCGGGCATATCCGAGAGCCCGCCGGTCAGCGCCTTGAAATAGAGCCCCGTGCCGCCGACGAAGACCGGCAAGCGCCCCTCGCCCTTCAGCCGCGCGACCAGAGCCTGCGCCTCGCGCGCCCAGGCGCCGGTGGAATAGGCGGATGCTGCCGGCACATGGCCGTAAAGACAGTGCTCGATGCCACCCATGTCGGCCTCGTCCGGCCGCGCCGTCAAAAGCCGCAGCGTGTCATAGACCTGCATGCTGTCGGCATTGACGACCACGCCGCCGTGCCGGCGCGCCAATTCGACGGCAAGCGCAGACTTGCCGCTGGCGGTCGGCCCGGTTATCAGGATCGCGTCGCTCTCGGTATCAAGGTTGTTGTCCATGGCTCTCGTTGCCACGCTTATCGCCAATCCGTCAAATCCTGTTCTGACGCCAGCACTGGCGGAAGCCGCCGCTGACGCCGTCAAGGCATCCGGCCTCTATTGGCTCGCCGATGGCGTCGCCTGCGATATCGCGCTGACCGACGGCACCGATCCGGATGCGGCCGAAGCCCTGCTGCGCGGCGTGATCGGCGATGCGCCGGTCGATGTCGCCGTGCAGGAGGCCGAGAGCCGCCGCAAGAAGCTGCTCATCGCCGACATGGATTCGACCATGATCGGCCAGGAATGCATCGACGAACTCGCCGCCGAAGTCGGCCTGAAAGACAAGGTGGCAACGATCACCGCCCGCGCCATGAACGGCGAGATCGCCTTCGAGCCGGCACTGATCGAACGCGTCGCCCTGCTGAAGGGCCTGCCGCTCGGCGTCGTCGACGAGGTCATCGCCAAGCGCATCACGCTGACCCCGGGCGGTAAACAACTGATCGCGACGATGAAGAGCAAGGGCCACTATACCGCGCTGGTCTCCGGCGGCTTCACCGTCTTTACCGGCCCGATCGCCGAGATGCTGGGCTTTGACGAGAACCGCGCCAACACGCTGATCGCCGAAGACGGTATCCTCACCGGCGAAGTTGCCGATCCCATCCTCGGCAAGCAGGCCAAGGTCGACTCGCTGATCGAGATCGCCGACCGCCTCGGCATCTCCACCGACGACGCCCTTGCGGTCGGCGACGGCGCCAACGATCTCGGCATGATCCAGCTTGCCGGCACCGGCGTGGCGCTGCATGCCAAGCCCGTCGTTGCCGAGCAGGCGAAGGTCCGCATCGACCACGGCGACCTCACCGCCCTTCTCTATCTGCAGGGCTATCGCAAGACGGATTTCGCCGGATGATCATTGCCGAGACCGCGCGGCTTCGCATCCGGACGTGGAAGGAGAGCGACCGCGCGCTCTTCTTCACGATCAACAGCGACCCCACGGTGATGGAGTTCTTTCCCTTCCGCCGCAGCCGCGAAGAGGCCGATGCGCTCTTTGCACGCGTCGGCCGCGGTATCGCAGAAACCGGCTTCGGTTTCTTCGCCGTGGCGCTCAAGGCCGACGACCGACCGATCGGCTTCTGCGGCCTCGCGCTCACCGATCTGGAGCCGCACCTGCCCAAGGGAACGGTCGAGATCGGCTGGCGGCTGGCAACGCCCTTTTGGGGCAAGGGCTACGTCACCGAAGCGGCCAGCGCGCTGCTGCGCTATGGCTTCGAGGACAGGGGCTTGAGCGAGGTCGTCTCCTTCGCGGTTCCCGCCAACACCCGCTCGACGGCCGTGATGCAACGGATCGGCATGCACCGCGACCCAAGCCGCGACTTCGATCACCCCCGCGTCCCAACCGACCAGCCGGCCCTGATCCGACATGTGCTCTATGCCATCAGCGCCGAGGAATGGCGCGCGCACCGTTCAAAGGCTGGGACGTAAGCCGCCGCTTTCGAACGTGCCCCTCACTGCCCTGCCGGACATTTCTCCCCGCAAGCCGAGGGAGAGACACCAGTGGTAGACGCCGGCGCTTACCGTGCCTGCCGCCCCGCTCCCGGATAGCTTCGCTCGACCCAGTCGACAAAAGTCCGCGCCGCCTGAGACAAGGCCTCGAAACGTCGCGTCACCAGAAAGAATGCGCCATAGGGAACGGTGACGTTGAAGGGCTGGATCAGCCTTCCGGCCGCGAGATCGTCGAGCGCGTGGTCACGGTCGATCAGGCCGACGCCGCTGCCCCTGACAGTCGCCTGCAGCACCATCGCGCCATCGGCAAAGATCGCGCCGCGCTCCAGCTTGACCGGAGCCACGCCCGCGGCTGCGAACCATTGCTCCCAGAGCGCACGGTTGTCCTCGTGCAGGAGCGCATGCTGCAAGAGGTCCTCCGGCCGGTCGAGCGGCCGGCCGGCCGTGGCAAGCGCCGGCGCGATCACCGGGATCATCTGCACGCGCGCCAGCGGTCGCGCCTCGACCCGCGGCCAGCGTTCCGAGGCCAGGCTGTGGCGAATGGCGATGTCCGCCTCGCCGCTGCGAAACTCGGCAAGTCGCGGATCGGCATCGATCACCAGATCGATGTCCGGGTGCTCCCGCTGGAACTCCTGAAGGTGCGGCACCAGCCAGCAGCCGGCAAAGGACGGCTCGGCGCTCACCCTCAGCGTCTGCGACAGTCGGCGTCCGGACAGCGCATCGAGACTTTCGCTCACCATGTCGAAGGCCAAGGTCAGCGTCGCAAGCAGCGCACGGCCATCGGCCGTCAGGCGTACGCTGCGGTGGTGCCGCTCGAACAGCGGCCTGCCAACCAGTTCCTCGAGTTCCCGCACTTGGCGGCTGATCGCCGCCTGCGAAACGAAGAGTTCGGCCGCGGCCAGCGTGAAACTCTCCAGCCGCCCGGCTGCCTCGAAACTCCGCAACGCCGTCAAGGGCAGTCGTCCACGCTTCATGCATAACCTCAAGTTATCTGAAGGCGACTGTAAACTCGTTTGAGGGATGCCGGCAAGTGGAGTGAAATGGAGATCGGAAAGGAGGTGCGGCAATGCATACGATCATCGAAATTCTGTTCGAAGCTCTCAGGCTGATGACTTTCCAGCCGGCACGCAAGTCGTCCCCGCACCCCACGCAAGCGAGCAACGACTGCTGAAGGAAAGGCACCTCACCGCTTCGGGAATGCCCCCCTCAGCCCAGCCCTCTCCCCGCCGACGGGAGAGGGAACGTACGCCACCGCGAACGCTCTGCTGCGGCACGATCTGAGAAGTCACGGGATCGCTCAGAGAGTGTTGCATGGCGCATGTCTGCGAGCGGGCGCGGCAACGTCCCTTCTTCCCGCAATCGGCGAGAAGGTCCCGGCAGCGAAATGAGGGCTGCGCCTGATACACATTACAAACGCACTGGGCCCCTCGAGCGGACCGCAGCCTTGAATCAAAACCTGAGGAGGCGGATTCAGCTTCTCAGCCCCAGAGGCGATACCACTGAAAAGACTCAGACAATCGGCCTCGACCGATGCCGCAGGATCAGGGAAGGCGCGACGCGCCCTATTCCACCCTGACACTGACGAAGCGCAGTTCGCCGGTCTTGTTGGAGAGCAACAGCTGCGCGTGGCGACGGCCGCTGGATTTCAGCTCCTCGACCCGATCGACCACGTCGGCGGGCGTCTCCATCGCCTCCTGACCGACCTCGACGATGACGTCGCCCGGCTCCACGCGCCGCTCTGCCGCGACCGAATTCGGTGTCACTTCGGTGATCACGACGCCGTCGATGTCTTCAGCAATGCCGTATTTCTTGCGCGCCTCTTCGTTGAGCGTCGCAAGCTTCATGCCGAGCACGACGTCGGTCGCTGGAAGCGGTGCAGCCTCCGGCTTGTCGGGCTTCGCCCCCTCGTCGCCGGTTGCCGCGTCAGCACTTGCAAGCGCGCCATCCTCGAGGCGTCCGAGCGTCACCTTGACTGTCTGTTCCTTGCCGTCGCGGATCACCACCACATCGACCGCCTTGCCGACGGGGCTTTCGGCGACCACGCGTTTCAGGTCGCGCACCTCGCCGACATCATGGCCATCGAATTTGACGATGACGTCGCCGGCCTTGATCTCGCCGTGCGTGATCGGCCCGCCCTCGATGATGCCGGAGACGAGCGCGCCGCGCGGCGCGTCCATCTTCAGGCTCTCGGCGATATCGTCGTTCACCGGCTGGACCCGCACGCCGAGCCAGCCGCGCCGCGTCTCGCCGAAGTCCTTGAGCTGCAGCACCACATTGGCGGCAAGTTCAGTCGGCACGGAGAAGCCGATGCCGATCGAGCCGCCCGTCGGCGAGATGATCGCCGTGTTGATGCCGATCACTTCGCCGGCCATGTTGAACAACGGCCCGCCGGAATTGCCGCGGTTGATCGCTGCGTCCGTCTGGATGAAATTGTCATAGGGGCCGGCGTTGATGTTGCGGCCGCGCGCCGAGATGATGCCGACCGAAACGGAGCCGCCGAGGCCGAACGGGTTGCCGATCGCCATTACCCAGTCACCGATGCGCATCTTGCGCGAATCCCCGAAGGGCACGGCCTTCAACGGCCCTTTCGGTTCGACCTTCAGGACGGCGAGGTCGGTTTGGGTATCCTTGCCGACCAGCGTGGCCTTCAGCTTGCTGCCATTGGCGAAGTTGATCTCGATATCGTCGGCGCCCTCGATCACGTGGTTGTTGGTGACGATATAGCCGGAGGGATCGATGACGAAGCCGGAGCCGAGCGATTCGACCGTGCGCTGGCGGTTACCGCCCTGATTGCCCTGGCCCTTGAAGAATTCGTCGAAATAGCGCTGGTAGGGCGAGCCCTCCGGCACCTGCGGCGCCGGCGCATCGTCGTCGTTCTTGACCTTCTGCGACGTCGCGATGTTGACGACGGCATCCAGCAGTCCGGCGGCGAGATCGGCAACGGAGGCCGGACCATTGCTCGGCGGGCGGATCGCCGTGTTCTGCGCGAGTGCGGTGCTGCTGAAGGCAAGCGCGCCTGCGAGCGCCAGAACGCCCAGGGACGCGCCAAGCGAGTGTACTCGGGATTTTGATCGCGTGGACAATTCGCTTCAGCTCCTCTGGCTGTGTGCGGCGACACCGGCACACCATAGCACTTTGATTCTTCGCATAATTCCGCCTCGACCGAAACCGCCGGCCGGGCTTATGCGGCGGATTTGACAAACGCAAGCCACAAGACCGCAACGTCCGACCTTCCTCTGAAGATAAGGCGGAATTCGGAAGGGTCCAAACACGATTTCCTGATCCTTGCGCAGAAGGGTGCGAAAGGACGGGCGTTCCCGGCCAAGCCGTTACGTCGAGGCCGGGCGCGACTGATCAGGTGGTGAGCTCGTGGCCGTGGTCTTTCAGCGCCTGCACCGCCTTGTCGAGATCGGAGCCGGCAACGAAGATGTAGTCGGTGCTGAAGGTCGAATTGGCAAAGACGCCGACACCGGCGTCCGAAAGCGGCCGGAGCACCGAGGCGAGCACGCCGGGCACGTCAAAGGCAAAATGCTGCTCGACACGGAAGCAGCGCCAGCCGAGCGAACTCTGGACGCTGGAAGGCACGCGGGCGGCCCGGCAGACCAGCGTCATCTCCTCGCGGGAGCTCGACACGGTCCAGAAGCCTGGCCCCGGCAGCCATTCGGGCATGATGGAACCGATATTGAGGCGGGTGATGGCGTATTCGGCATCGACCAGCCGGATCAGCAGTTTATGTGGCATTTCGCATTATCCTCGAAGCAACCATACAAGTCCGACCCCGGCAGCCACGCAAACGAGCCCCGCCAGTCGAAGCTGATGTTCGGGGACATACGGCAAACGCTTCGCCATTTCCACCAAAACCAAAGGGGCCAGTGCGTACACCAGCCCCTCGATGATCAGGAAGAAAGCAAATCCTGTCAGAAAATCTGACATGGTCCGCCTAGTTTCCGGCCGGCTGCTGCGCAGGTGCAGCCGGTGCGGTGCCTTCCGAGTCATTGAAGAAACGGAAGAATTCGGAATGCGGCGACAGCACCAGCGTCGTGTCGGGGCTACCGATCGACTGGGTATAGGCCGTCATCGAACGGTAGAATTCGAAGAACTTCGGATCGCGCGCAAAGGCGTCGGCAAAGGTCTTCGTCCGTTCGGCTTCGCCCTCACCGCGCAGGATTTCCGAATCGCGCTGGGCGTCGGCGACGATCTCGACGACCTGACGGTCGGCGATGGCGCGGCGGCGCTGACCCTCTTCGTTACCGCGGGCGCGGATCAGTTCGGCTTCCGCCAGACGTTCGGCCTTCATGCGGTCGTAGGTCTGCTGCGAAACTTCCTGCGTCAGGTCGGTACGACGGATGCGGACGTCCTCGATGTTGAGGCCGAGCGACTCGGCATCGCCTTTGAGGTCGGCGCGAACTTCACGCATCATCGATGCGCGCTCGTCCGAAAGGGCCGCCTCAAAGCCACGCAGACCGTAGACGCGACGCAGCGATGCGTCGAGACGGGTGCGCAGGCGCGATTCCGCGGAATCGCGGTCGCCCGAGACCGTTTCGCGGAAGCGACGGGGATCGGAGATCTTGTAGACGACGAAGGCGTCGACTTCATAGAACTTGCCGCCCGAGACCTGGACACGGATGTTGTCGAGGTCGAAGCGCAGCGCCTGGTCTTCGACGTACTGGACGCGGTCGGCATCCATGAAGGCGAAGGGCAGCTTGAAGTAGAGGCCCGGCTGGCTCTTGACGTCCTTGATCTGACCGAAGCGAACGACGATCGCCTGCTGGCGCTCGTTGACGACGAAGACCGAGGAATAGATGCCGACGAAGACGACGGCGAGCAGGATCAGGATAACGGAGGTACGATTGTTGATCACTGGCCTGCTCCCGAAACTGCTGCGGCACCCGACGTCGTCGGACGACCGATTTCATTCAGCGGCAGATATGGCAGAACGCCCTGCCCGTTCTTCTCGTCGATGATGACCTTCTTCGACTTGCCGAGAACGCCCTGCATGGTTTCGAGATAGAGACGCTTGCGGGTCACGTCAGGCGCCTTGGAGTACTCGTCGTAGACGGAGATGAAGCGCTGCGCCTCACCCTGCGCTTCCTTGACGACACGGTCCTTGTAGGCGGCCGCTTCTTCGCGGATCTGCGCACCCTGACCGCGTGCCTTGCCGAGCACCTGGTTGGCATACTGGTTGGCTTCTTCGACGAAGCGGTCTTCGTCCTGTTCGGCGCGCTGCACTTCGTCGAACGCATCGGCCACTTCGCGCGGCGGTGCGGCGTCCTCGATCGCGACCGTGTTGACGGAAACGCCGGTACCGTAGGTGTCCATCGTTGCCTGGATCGTGCTCTTCACGTCCGCGGCGATCGCCTGACGGTTGTCACGGAAGATGTCCTGCGCCGGACGGCGGCCGACGACTTCGCGCATCGCGCTTTCGGCGACCTGCTGCAGCGTGTCGGACGGGTTCTCGACGTTGAACAGGTAAGCCTTCGGATCAGTGACCGAATAAAGCACCGAGAACTGGACGTTGACGATGTTCTGGTCGCCGGTCAGCATCAGGCCGGAATTCGACTGACCGCTGGAGCGCCCGCCGATGTTCTGCTGCTGCTCGGTGATCTTGACGAATTCGACGGTCTCGAATGGCCAGAAATGATAATGCAGGCCAGGCATCGAGATCTCGTCCTTCGGCTTGCCGAAGCGCATCTCGACGCCGCGCTCGTCCGGCTGCACCGTGTAGATCGAATTGATCAGGACAAAACCGACGATCAGCAGGCCGATAATGGCGAAGACGCCACCATTGAAGCCGCCGGGAACGACGTTCTTAAGCTGGTCCTGGCCACGGCGGATGATCTCTTCCAGATCCGGCGGGCCGCCCTTGCCGCCACGAGGCCGGTTTGGCCCCTGGCCCCAGGGACCTCCCTGATTGCCGCCACCGCCGCCGCCGCCCCATGGGCCACCGCCGCCGCCATTCTGATTGCTCCAGGGCATCAAAACCTCTCTTTTGAATACTTCCCACGCAAAACGGCCGCGCCACCGCACGGTCGTTTATGATGTGAAACCGTTATAGGTATCACCCGCACCGCTTTCAACGCGATAGACCCGAGTTCACCGTAAATGGTTCAAAATAGTTGACGATCCGCCGCGTCAGGCTGTCGCACGCCGCTTAAACGTGACGAAATGCATGGCGTGGCTGTCCTTCTCACCCTGCGGCAGATCCTCTTCAAACACCTTCTCGAACACGCCGAGATCGATATCGGGGAAGCGCGTATCGCCATCCACGGTCGCCTGAACCTCGGTCACATGCAGGATATCGGCCAGCGCAATCGACTGGCGATAGATCTCGCCACCGCCGATCACGCAGATCTCGTCCACGCCCGCAGCCTGCGCCTCTCGGCCCGCAAGCGCGATCGCCGCATCGAGCGACGGCACGACACTTGCCCCTTCCGCGACAAAATCCGCGTTGCGGGTGATGACGATATTGGCGCGGCCGGGAAGCGGGCGCCCGAGCGACGCCCAGGTCTTGCGCCCCATGATCACGGGCTTGCCGATCGTCAGCGCCTTGAAGCGCTTGAGATCGGTTGAAAGCCGCCAGGGCAGATCGCCATCGCGGCCGATGACGCCGTTGGCGGCAACGGCGACGACGATCGATATCTTCGGATGAGTGGTCTTCGTTTCAGTCATGGAACCCGTTCGGTTTGCTGTCGATTTCTCTGGCCCGGTCATGGGCGGCCCGGTCCGTCACGACGCGGATGTAGCGATCGACGACCGTGCTTTCCGGCAGTAACTTGCGCATCCACTGCAGCGCGCTTGCTAGAAGCAGGTCGGCCGCGCTCATCGTTTCGCCGAGCAGATAGGTCTGGCGGGTGAGCACGTCGATCACATGGGCGCACATTTCGCTATAGAGCCGTGCCTGCGCCGGGTTGTTGATGGTCGCGCCCGAGATATGGGCGAGCGCCGTCGGCTCGATCACGCCCGCATAATAGGCAAGCCAGGAGAGATAGGCGCCGCGCTCCTTGTGTCCGGGCGGCCGGCCGAGGCTGCTGTTGGGATGAAGGTCGGTGAGATATTGCACGACCGCGGCCGACTCCCAGATCACCGCGCCATTATGAATGAGCGCCGGCACCTGCTTGTGCGGATGCGGATTGTTGTCGTCGGGCGCGCCGGACCCGTCCCAGCGGCGGATCGAGACGTAGCGGATCTCGTATTCCGCGCCCAGCTCCTCAAGCAGCCAGATGATGCGCGAGGATCGCGACAGCGGCGCATGGACGAGTGTGAGCATCGATACCTCCCTTGGACGACAGCCCTCCCCGGCCGCCCCTCAGCTTTGGATTGCCGGCCCTTGCCCTATGGGCGACGGAAGCACCTGCCCCGCCCGAAGGGTGGCGCGGCATCGGCATCGAGAAGAATTCAGAAATGCGGACCGGCCACCCGCAGCATCAGGATATGTCAGACGGCGATCGGCGCCTTGATCGATGAATCGGCTTCGTAGCCGACGAGCGTAAAGTCTTCGAAACGGAAGGAAAAGAGATCTTTCACGTCAGGATTGATTTCCATCCGCGGCAGCGCCTTCGGCGTGCGGGTGAGCTGCAGCCGGGCCTGTTCGAAATGGTTGTGGTAAATGTGTGCGTCGCCGAGCGTGTGCACGAAATCGCCCGGCTTCAGGCCCGTCACCTGCGCCACCATCATCGTCAAAAGCGCATAGGAGGCGATGTTGAAGGGCACGCCGAGAAAGATGTCGGCCGAGCGTTGGTACAGCTGGCAGGACAGCTTGCCGTCGGAGACGTAAAACTGGAACAGGCAATGGCAGGGCGGCAGCGCCATCTCGTCGACCAGCGCCGGGTTCCAGGCCGAGACGATGTGGCGCCGCGAATTCGGGTTGGTCTTCAGGCTTTCGACGAGGCCGGCAATCTGGTCGATGTGGCGTCCGTCCGGCGCCGGCCAGGAACGCCACTGGTAGCCGTAGACCGGGCCGAGGTCGCCGTTCTCGTCGGCCCATTCGTCCCAGATGGTGACGCCGTTTTCCTTGAGGTAGCCGATATTGGTATCGCCCTTCAGGAACCACAGCAGTTCATGGATGATCGAGCGCAGGTGCAGCTTCTTGGTCGTCAGCACCGGGAAGCCTTCGGAAAGGTCGAAGCGCATCTGGTGGCCGAAAACCGAGCGCGTGCCCGTTCCGGTCCGGTCGCCCCGGTCGGATCCGTTGGTCATCACATGGTCGAGAAGGTCGAGATATTGCTGCATGGTCTGGCGCCGCCGATTCGTATTCTCCCTAAATTTAGGACGAAGCCGGCGGCGAACCAATGACCACGGGACGATTATCCCGGATAATTCGGCGGGGCGCTACAAGGTCTGCAGCTTGCCGAGGTTCTTGGCCACCAGATAATAGAAGGTGACGCGCGATTTCGACCGGTCCGCCGACATCGCCTTGACGGTGGCGTCGATCGCACTGTCCGCATCGGCGCCGCTGATGCCGAGCTTCTTTTCGCACCATTTCTCCCTGACCCGCTCGAGCTCCTTCGGATCCGAGGCCGAAACGAGCGAGGAATCCCGGTTGCGAAGCGCAATGCCAAGGTGGCGCACGATCTTGTTGACAATCGCTTCGTCGGCGCCGCTGTCGTATTTCTGCACATCTGCGAGGTAGTCCGTCATGAGGCCTCCAGCTTGCTTTGCTTTTCGAAATTGCAGCCGGGCAATGCCGGCCGCGTGGCAGCAGCGGGAGTTTTTCACGGATGCCGGTCAAGTCAAGGCAGTTCGGCGCGAGCCAGTCCGGGAGAAAGTCATATATCCGACACATCCCCCTTTTCTTGAGCCCCGGAAAGACCTATATGAACCCTGCCGTCTTCGGGCGGCTATGGCAATAAACGGGCGATGAAATAAACCCATTGGACCCGGGGGCGGTACCCGGCGCCTCCACCAAAAACCGATCTTCCGGGATCGGCTTTTGATGGGGGCGAAATAGGATCGACAAGGGCGTAAAGATCGACTTTTTGCTCGGCATTGTACCACCGTTATCGGGCTAAACTTATAGTTGCAAACGACAACTATGCTGAAGCACGTCTCGCTGCTTAATCGCGGTGCGACACTTCAAATCAAGTCCTTCCGGGTAGCACCGTAAGGCGGGGTCCGAAGGCACCTGGCAACAGAAGCCTTCACCTTCTCCCCCGCTTCGAAATGGTCTATAGATGCTTGAATAATTGACTCGTCTGCTTCAGACGGGCAATGAAAAGCCGACGGCAAGACGTCGTGCCGGCAGCCGACAAGTAAGATTGAGTTCGAGGAAAGACGGGACACTCATGGGCCAGGACCACATCCGCTACGACATTCTGGCACAGGACGCGCTCCGCAGCGTCATCCGCAAGGTTTTGACCGAAGTCGCGACGACCGGCCACCTGCCGGGCGAACACCATTTCTTCATCACCTTCCTCACCGGCGCGCCGGGCGTGCGCATCTCGCAGCACCTGAAAGCCAAGTATCCCGAACAGATGACCATCGTCGTCCAGCACCAGTTCTGGGAGCTGAAGGTCACGGACGTCGGCTTCGAGATCGGCCTCTCCTTCTCCGACACGCCGGAACGGCTGGTCATCCCGTTCAACGCCATCCGCGGCTTCTACGACCCCTCGGTCAATTTCGAACTGGAGTTCGACGTGGCGGCCGGCGAGGAGGAAGAACAGGAATCGGCGGAGATCACCGCCTACCCCGTTCCGGAAGAAAATGCCGAGACCTCGGCCAAGGACGACAAGCCCACCGAGCCGAAGAACGGCGGCGGCTCCGTCGTCTCGCTCGATTCCTTCCGCAAGAAGAACTGATCCGAGGAGCCGCGGCTCATGACCGGCGACGTCGTCAATCTGCGCCAGTTCCGCAAGCGCCGCGAGCGCACGGAAAAGGAAAAGCAGGCCGAGCAGAACCGCATCTCCTTCGGCCGTACCAAGGCCGAAAAATCCCTGACGAAGGCGCTGAACGACAAGGCGGAAACCCGCCTTGACCAGGGCCGCATCGAGCGCCCTGCCGCAGACGAAGGCGACGCCGGCAAGGACTGAGCCCGCAAAAGCGATTCCGGAGCAAGGACTTGCGGCGATGTCCGGACTCGATATGCCAATCCCTTGAATCAATCTCTAAGGCCGGGCGATGATCCGTAAGCACTCCGCGACGCTCCACGGCCACCGCACCAGCTTCTCGCTCGAAGACGCCTTCTGGCAGGAACTGAAGACGATTGCCGCAAAGCGAACGATGCCGCTTGCCCAGCTGATCGCCGAGATCGACGACCAGCGCACGCCCGACAGCAACCTCTCCTCGGCACTGCGCGTCTATGTGCTCGAATGGCTGAAATCGAACGTGCCTGCCCTCTCTACCGAGCCGCGCTGATCCCGCCACAGCCCGGACCACGGGCCAGAATCCGCCTCATCAGAGCCCACGCGACTGTGTGGCGCCCGCAACAGCAGGGGCCATTTCGTCAGCCAAGGATTGCACTGGCGGTGGAAATTGGTTGTTTTCGGAATCGCTTATATAAAGATGGCCATGTTGGAGGCGGCGGCTTCTGCCGTCGATACGCACAACTCTTATGAGTAAGCAGGACCGGACGGAAAACGCGCGCATCGTTTCCCAGGGACTGCGCAAGCGGGAGGCGTTTCATGAGTATCTCTACGCGACTGGGCCTTGCGGCCTGCCTGAGCCTGGTTCCCTTTCTGCCTGTTCATGCCGCCGATATCACGCCGCTGATGGCGCCCGCGGCCCCCGTGGAAGAAACCGAGAGCGGCTGGCAATTCACCTTCGCGCCCTATTTCTGGATGGCGGGTCTCTCCGGCGACACAGCGCAATTCGGGCTCCCGACCGTTCACATCGATTCAAGCTTCAGCGACATCTGGAGCAATCTCGACTTCGCCGCCATGGCAACCCTGGAGGCGCGAAAGGACCGGTTCAGCATCTTTGGCGACCTGATTTATACGAAGCTCTCCGGCGACGGCAAAGCGCGTGGCATCTTCACCGATACCGTCGATGTGGAATCGGAGACCTTCGCCGGCCTCATCGGTGTCGGTTACACGGTCTTTGAGGATCAGAACTCGCATCTCGACGTGGTCGGCGGCGCCAGGATCTGGTCGGTCAACACCACCATGTCCTTCCAGGGCGGCCCGCTCGACGGTATCAGCCGCGATGACCGCAAGACCTGGGTCGACGGCATGGTGGGCGTGCGCGGCAACTACTTCTTCACCCCGGAAATATACCTGACCGGCTGGGGCCTGGTCGGTGGCGGCGGCGCCGACGTCGACTGGGACGTCGGCCTTGGCCTCGGCTACCGTTTCAACGACACGATCTCGGCGATTGCCGGTTATCGAGCGCTGGGCGTCAACTACGACAATGACGGCTTCATCTTCGACGTGGTCCAGCAAGGTCCAATCCTCGGACTGTCCATCCGCTTCTGAGGGCAAAGCGCGCCTGGACACCGGCAAGCCATCACGCCGCCGGCCCAACGGCCGGAGGCAAGATGCGTCCGTCGTTATCGCACCAGCCGGATCGCACCTGGATTGTTGATGGTGGTGTTGGCCAGCACCGCCTTGCAATCCAGCTTGAAGCTGCTGTTGCCGATCATGGTGATCTCCTGGGCGACGATGCGCACGCATTCACCGCCGGTCGATCCGTTGCCGGCATACTGGATCTCGCGCGACGCCGGCATGTAGATGATGCCGGCGAGCGACGAGGCGCTGTTGCCGTTGATGGTGGCGGTGGCCGTGTTGTTACGCCCGGCGACGATCGAGAAGCCGGCCCAGTCGCCGGTCGTCGGCGCGCTGACCTGGAAGGTCGCCCCGCCGTGAATGTCGAGCTGGGCGCCGTTCAGGAGGAAGAAGGTGACCCCTTCGGCGCTCAGCACCGACTGGCTGGTAAATTTCAGGCTGCCGCCGTCGATGATGTAGTTGCCGGGCCTCAGAAGAACCCTCCCCTTGATCTCGAGCGCGCCATAGGTGCCGGGCTTCAACTCGACGCGGTAGGTGTCGGGCGCGTTGTTCGGCGTCTTGCCGGTGCCGTTGCAGTCGCCGTTGCCGCCACCGCCGCCGACGAAATTCTGGCCGCAGCCGGCAACGCTCACCCAACCTCCCGTGGTCGGCATTTTCTTCGACCGGAAGGGGTCGGGAATCGGGGCCACCTCCTCGACCGCCTTGCCGCAGGCAAGCTGGAGATTGGCGAGCGTCGCCGACACCTTGCCGGCGGCATAGAGACACTCGGCCTTGAGCGTGGCCGAGCCGCTGAGATAGATCGACTGCGCGTCGGTGGAGTTCGACGTGATCGTGCAGCCGGACGTGTCGACGCTTGCCCCGCCGCTGACCTCGAAGGCTCGGCTCGCCGTCGGGTGCAGAGCCAGGATGCAAGCCTCCCGCCCCGGCATGCGCGCGGCAACGCTTTCCCGGTCGATCGTATAGGGCTGCAGCCCGAAGAAGAGCGGATTGTATTTCAGCGCGTAGGCCGCGGTCGCCGTGGTCTCGACGCCGGCGGCGCCGAAGGCGATCTGCACCGGCGCGGCCGCCACCGACACGCCGCTCTCCGTGCCGATCTGATCGACGGCCTCCGCCTGGCCGAAATTGGCGAAAAAGACGTTGTTGGCGAGATCCCTGGCACTGGCCTCGGTCTCCCCCTCGCCGTAGGATTTGACCGCCGAAAAGGCGGCAGCATCGAGCGCCGTCTGCATCTTGGCGGCCTCGAGGTTGATCCGCGCCAGGTTGATGGCGATCGACGCGGCACTCAGCAGCGGCACCGCTATCAGCGCGGTCAGAACGGTAAAGTTGCCCTTCTCGTCCGCAAGGATGCGGGCGGCTCTCTTCCGCAAATTGTAGCGCATCTCTGATCGTAGCCCCTCAGCAGACGGCGACGCGCCGCTCAGGTCAATCCGGAGCGATCGACGTCATCCTTCCCATGCGCCGATTAACGACGCGGCCCGCAAGCCGCGCCCCCTGCCCCATCCAACGCAAATTGCTAATTTAGCGATCAATAGTGGAGGATGTGCTTCAGAATTCGTTAAAACTCTGCCGATCCCTTCGCGCGCCACGATGCGCCGGATGAACGCCGGTTCGATGAACCACCTTCGAAATCTGAAGCTGAAGCACGTCGCAAAGCTGCGCAGCCGTTTGCGATAACGGCATGCGAAGCATCAAAGACCGAAAGCGCAGAGAGCGAGGCTAGGATCGCGATGGGCTTCAGGGGCCGCCAGCCAAGGATGGGATCACGGCCGCCTGCGCAAGCGGCGGCACATCTCCGGCCCCGAAAGCACGGGGCCGTCGTGCTCCGCGCAATCGCCTGCTACTGCACCGTGACGTCGGGCAGGACGTCGAAGTTGAGCTTCTGTCCGGGAGGGGTGCCGGTGGCTCCGTCCGGTTGGGTCTGGGGGTTCGGCCCCGTCTGCGGCTGGCCCTGGACGGCGCTGCGCGCTGCCTCTGCCGCCCGGCGTGCAGCTTCCGCCTGCCGCTCCGCTTCGGCCTTCCGTTCGGCCTCTGCGCGCGCATCTGCTTCCGCCTTGAGGCGAGCGGCCTCGGCAGCGCCGGCAGCCCGCCGGCGCTCCTCGGCAACAGCGCGTTTGCGCTCCAGTTCCCTTGCCTCGGCCCGCGCCTTGTAAAGCGCGAGTTCGCGGCGAAGGCGTTGCTTCTCCAGCACGTTTGCCTGCAGGATCTCGACCCGCCGGCGCTCGCGCTCGAAAGCGCGCAGCGACAGGAAGTTCGCAAGATCGGCAACGTTGAGATCGACCCCCGGATCTTCCATCAGGCCGGCATAGCCGATGCGCACGCGCGGCTCGGCGCCGGCAAGCGCCTCGTCGCCGGGCCGGAAGGTCAGGTCGATACCGGCGTCGATACGGCCCGCCGCAAGGTCCAGCGAGGCCTCGCCGGTCATCGCCGCGTTGCCGTCGCCGGCCGTCACGTTCTGCGCTCGCAGCACCCCGCCGGCAATGCTGAAGGGCGCCTTGACGACGCCGACCAGCGACTGGCCAGAGAAGATGGTCGCCTCCGCGGCACCCTTGATTGCGTCCGCCGAGATCTGCGTCTTCAGCGCATCGGCGGCTGCGATCAGCTGCGGCAGCGCCCCGCTGTTGATGCCGGCAAGCGTCATGCCGTTGAAGGTTGCCGTACCCGAGCCGCTTGCCGAATGCGCCATCGCCTCGGGCGTCGCACCCGAAGCCTCAAGCGCTACGGAAAGATCGAAGGTCCCGGTCGCGACCGGCGTGCCCGCATGGGCCCAGCCCGCCTGCGCAAGGTCACCGCCCTTGACGTCCAGGCGCGAGCGCAGGAAGCCAGAGCCGTTGGCATTGCCGATCTGCACGCGTCCGGCGAGCTTGCCGCCCAGCCAGTCGCCGGCCGCATCGGTCAATGCGACCTCGTCACCCTTCCATTCCATCTTGCCGGCAAAGCTCGTGACCGCGCCATAAACGCCCGGCCAGAATTTGCCCGCCTGCACGTCCAGCGCCACGTTGAGACCGGTCCAGGCCGGCTGCGCCAGAGCCCCCTTCGAAAAGGCCCCGTTCGAATCCTCGATCGGGCCGAGGACGCCCTCGCCGAGCCAGGCAAGATCGAGCGTGTCGAGCGTCAGTTGTCCGCTGGCCGCGCCAGGCGTCTTGCGGTCGATCGTCAGATTGCCGCTAAAGCCGTTATGGTCGGCCTTGCCCTCGACGGTGGTGAGCGCGATGGTTTCGGGCGTCGTCGCGATATCGGCGGAGACGGTCAGCGGCAGGCCGCTGCCCATCTGCGGCACGGCCACGCCCTGGAGCAGAAGATAGGGCTCCAGGTCCTGGGTCTGCAGCGTCACCTTCGCCTGACCTTCCAGGAAATGATCGCGGGAAAGATCGACGCTGCCCTTGGCGGCAAGCGAGGTCTTCTCGGTGGTAAAGGTAACCGTGCCGTTCGCCGTCGGTCCGTCGGTGCTTTGCAGCTTGACCGAGAGAATGCCGTTGGCATCCGCATCGAACGGCAAGGGATCGAAACCCGTCTGGCCAAGCAGCAGCCGCGTCTCTGGGTTTTCGAGCGTCGCTTCCAAAAGCATCGCCTTGCCGGTCAGAGCCTGCGCCATGTCGGGCGCCTGGTAGCTGGCGGCGATCTTGGTGCCGTTGGCGGTCCCGAAGATTCCGAAGGTCGCGGGCGCGTTGCCTTCCTTGTTGCCGGCCGTCAGCGTCACGTCGAAGGCCGTGTCGCTGTAATAGGGGCCGGCCTTGATCAGCTGCCTGAGCGCCGGGTGATTGACCGCGTGGCGGCCGATCATTTCCAGGAACGGCGTCAGATTCTTGGCCGCAAGCTTCATCTTGGCCGAGACGACGGGCTTGTCGAGGTCGCCGCTGGCCCGCCCGGAAAAGGCGAGCTGCGCGCCGGCAAGCGAGCCGATCGCCACGCGCTCGGCCTGGAGCTGGCCGTTCTTAAGCGTCAGCACCGCCTGCACGTCCTGCGCCTCCTCGCCGAAGGCGGAAAACTCGTCGGCCGAAAGATCGGCGGCAATCGCATGCTGCAGCAAGGTGTCGGTGGAAGCGTCGCCCGCCACCAGCCCGGTCAGCGCCTGCAGCGCCTCAAAATCGATGCGGTTGCCCTTCAGCTGCAGCGAGAGGTTCGGTTGCTGGTCGGCGAAGGACTGCCGCTCGAGCCGGCCCTTGAGGCTCGCCTCGTCGGCCGCCACTTCGAGGTTCTCGAACTGCTGCAAGGTATCGGTCAGGTTCACCTTGGCCGAAAAGCCGGCGGTCCTGAGCTTGCGGATCGCCGGATCGACGGAGCCCGCCAGCCAGTTGGCAAGGCCGGAAGGCTGGTTGGAGGCAAGCAAGAGGTCGCCGCGGAAACTGCGCTGTCCCTTGAGGTTCAGCCGCCCCTTGGCTTCGAGCTGCGTGCGCCCCGGCAGCAGCGCCACGACATTGTCGATCACCCAGCCGGCGCCATCGGGCTGTACGTCGATGCGCACGTCGCGCACGGTCGTATCGCCAACGACGATCGCAGGCAGCTTCAGGCTGGCGCGGCCGGGCACCTGCGGGATGGGAATGTCGGCGGCGATCGCCAGCATGGCTTCGAGCCGCTGGCGCATCGAGATTGCCGGATCGCGGCCGGTCTTGTTGTTGCGGCTCGGGCCGATGCGGCTGACGTCGATCTGCTGGCCGTCGGCGATCAGCAGGAATTTCTGGTCCTTGCCGGTATCGAGCGTCGCCTCGCCGGTGACCACATAGGGATCGTCCGACGGGCCGATTTCGAAGCGGTATTCCGGGACGCGGATGCTCTCGTTGGTCAGCTGGAAGTTGCCGTTGATGCGTAGCGGCGCCCGCCCGTCCGCATCCTTCGTCTCGCCCTGCGGCCGGTTCTCCGTCAGCGTGAAGCGGCCGCTATAGACAGGCCTGAAATCGACGATGCGCAGCGAGCCGTCGGTCTCGACGCCGAAGGGGCGCTTGTCGGGTGTCACGCGCGCCTTCAGGCTGAGCGTACCCGCCTCGTCCACCTCGTTGCTGGTCAAGGAAAAACTGCCGGCTTCGCCATCGAGCGCGGCGCGCCCCTCGACCTTCCAGGGCCCGGCGAGCGTGCGGGCCGAAATGTCTGCGGCAAGTCCGCTCACGCGGCGGGTGCGGCCGGTCTGCTCGTCGACGAATTCGATCTGGCCGTTGGTGATCTCGACATTTTCGAGCACGACGGTCTTGGCCGGGATCGAGGCCCGCCGGCCCCTCGCCCAGTCGAGCGTGCCGTCGGGCAGCAGGCGCACCTTGGCTTTCGGGCGGTCAAGCTTCATGTCGAAGATCAAGGCTTCGCCGCTCAGGAACGGCGCAAGTTCGGCGCTCATCGAGAACTGCGCCACCTGGATCAGCGGGTCGCCATCCTCGGCGGCGCCGACGCGCACGTCGTTGAGCGTCACGGTCGGAAACGGGATCAGCCGCGCATCGACGCTTCCATGCACGACGACGGGCTTGCCCATGATGCGGCTTGCCTCGCGCTCGAACTCCTTGCGGAAATCCGTCCAGTCAATGAACCACGGAGCGATCAGCGCCGCAAAGAGCGCAACGACCACAAGTCCACCGACGGCAAGCAGAATTCGCGAAAGCACCGTGCCTATATTCCCATATCAGTTCAGCGGCGCATGGCGCGCCGCGCATCGATTGGAGCGCCAGGACCTGGCGCCCGCCGACAGCGCCGTGTCCAGCACTGTAGCATCTTGATTTGCCGCATAAATCGCCGGGCGTCCATGCCGACATCGGAACTATGCAGTATCACACTTTCGCCCCGGCGCATCGACCCAAAAAAGCGCAACGCCCGACGGTCGCATTCCTTCTCCGCCTCAGGCGAAAATCTTGCCGGGATTGAAGATGTTGTCCGGATCGAGCGAGCGCTTGACCTGCCGCATGAGGTCGAGCGCATCGCCAAGTTCCGCCTCGAGGAACGGCATCTTGCCCTGGCCGATACCATGCTCGCCGGTGCAGGTCCCGTCCATCGCCAGCGCCCGCGCATTGAGGCGCTCGACGAACGCCTCGGCCCGCGCCACGTCGGCCGCATCCTTGTCGTCGAACAGCAGGCCGACATGGAAGTTGCCGTCGCCCGCATGACCGACGATCGGCGCGGTCAGGCCGTGGGCGGCGCTGTCTTCCTGCGTTGCCGCCACGCATTCCGCCAGCCGCGAGATCGGCACGCAAACATCGGTTGACAGGATCGCCGCACCCGGGATCAGGCTCTTTTGCGCCCAGTAGGCATTGTGCCTGGCCTTCCAGAGCCGCGCCCGCTCCTCCGGATTGGTGGTCCAGAGGAAGTCGCTGGCGCCGAACTCCGAGACGATCTCGCCAAACTGGCGCGCCTGCAGTTCGACGCTCTCGGGGCTGCCGTGGAATTCGACGAACAGCGTCGGCGTCTCCTGGTAGGAAAGGCCGGAATAGCCGTTGCAGGCCTTCATCTGCAGCGCATCGAGCAGTTCGATGCGCGCCACCGGAATGCCCGACTGGATGGTCAGGATCACCGCATTGCAGGCGTCTTCGATCGTCGGAAACGGGCAGACGCCGCCGGAAATCACCTCCGGAATGCCCTGCAGCCGAAGCGTGATCGAGGTGATGATGCCGAGCGTGCCTTCGGCTCCGACGAAGAGCCGCGTCAGGTCGTAGCCGGCCGAGGACTTGCGCGCCCGGTGCGCCGTACGGACTTCACGTCCGTCAGCGGTCACCACCGTCAGCGCCAGCACATTGTCCTTCATGGTGCCGTAGCGCACCGCATTGGTGCCGGACGCCCGCGTCGAGGCCATCCCGCCGATCGAGGCGTTGGCGCCGGGATCAATCGGGAAGAACAGGCCGGTGTCACGCAGGTAGGTGTTGAGTTCCTCGCGGGTGATGCCCGGCTCGACGCGGCAGTCGAGATCCTCGGCATTGACCTCGAGCACCTTGTTCATGCGCGAGAGATCGACCGAGATGCCGCCATGGGGCGCGTTGATATGGCCTTCGAGCGAAGAGCCGGTGCCGAACGGGATCAGCGGCACCTTGTGACGGGCGGCGATCTGGACGATCTCGCGAACGTCGCCGGCGCTTTCGGCAAACGCCACGCCATCGGGAAGCTGCGCCGGAATATAGGTGGTGGTGTGGGCGTGCTGGGCGCGGATCGCCTCGCCCGTCTGGAACCGGTCGCCGAAGCGGGCGGAAAGCTTCGCCTTTGCCGCCGCAATCCCCGCCTCGTTTCTCGCGCCAGCCCTGATCGCCTTCAATGCCACGGAAAACGCCCTTCCTCTTGCATTCGCCGCGCTGCCTTTTCGATGTTCGGGAAGCGCAGTCATTTCAAGGCGCTACTGTGCAAATCGGAATCACTTTGTCCAGACGCTCGCCCACTTCCCGCTCACAGTAGCGCAGGAAAACGCCTGACGTGAGACCGGAGTGTCACAAGACTGTATGACAGCGTGGAAAACACCAACGCTGAAAAGCCGACACAATTTGTCCCCGTTTGCCGAAATGTCATTTCCACACCGCGCCGCGCGGTGATCCGTTCGGGAAGTCCTTGCGTATGAAGGCCGAGCGGAAGGACGTGTGACGTGCTTGGAGAGATCGGCAGAAAGCGACTGATGATGCGGTTGCCGCACTTGAGGGGCAGCATCGCGTCGGCATCGTCAGATTGCATGATTGAGCTGTTCTGCAGTTACGAACTTGCGGTCAACATGCGCGACGCACTCGTGTTGGGCGGCGGCCGCCCGGATCTCGCTGACGAATACCGGCAGATCTGCCTCGAACTCGAAGAAGAGGTGGAGGTCGTGCTCTGCGCGACGGCGCTGATCGTGCGGCGTGACGGCACATAGCGCGGGCGGCCCGGTAGACAGAGGGCCTTGCAAACGAGCAAACCGCGTCGCACCAGATTTGCCACTGGCAAAAGGAACGCCTCAGACCGACCGAACTCCGGCACCGCTACGTATGAGAGCGAAGCGGCGGAAACCACCTGCCGTTTGCCCGGCCTTGCGCTATGATATCGGGGTGAAGGAAGGAGAGGCAAATGTTGGGTCTCACCGCTTTGCTCACCGCGTCGGTCTTCTTCGGCGCCGCCATCTACATCACCTGGGCCGAACAGCCGGCACGGCTGCATCTCGACGATCGCGCCGCACTCGTGCAGTGGGTGCCGTCCTATCGCCGCGGCTTCGAGATGCAGGCGACGCTCGCGCTCATCTCGGGCCTGCTTGGCGCCGGCGCCTGGGGGCAGACCGGCCATGTTCTCTGGGGACTGGGCGCCGCGATCATCATCCTCAACTGGCCCTATACGCTGCTCTTCGTCCTGCCGGTCAACCGCCAGCTGGAGGCAGTCCGGCCCGAAGACGCCGGCAACGACAGTCGCGAGCTGCTCAAATATTGGGGCAGGCTCCACGCCGGGCGCAGCGCGCTTGGCGGCCTGGCGGCAGCGATCTTTCTCGTTGCCGCCTGGCTCGAATTGTAAGCCGCCCGCTGACGGCCGTTTCGGTTAGCGCACTTCCATGGCCGCCGCTGCGTCCATCTCCTCGTGCAGCTTGCGCTCCTCGTCCGCATGCGGCTTGGTGAAGCGCGCGATCACCAGATAGGCGACCGGCGTCAGGTAGAGCGTGACGATCACCGCCAGGCCAAGGCCGCCGACGAGCACCCAGCCGAGCGCGATGCGCGCTTCGGCGCCCGCACCGCTTGCCAGCACCAGCGGCACCGCGCCGACGATGGTGGCGATCATCGTCATCATCACAGGCCGGAGACGGATATTGGCGGCATTCTCGATCGCCGAACGCACGTCCTCGCCGCGGTCGCGCAGCTGGTTGGCGAATTCGACGATCAGGATGCCGTTCTTCGCCATGATGCCGACGAGCATCACGAGGCCGATCTGGCTGTAGATGTTGAGCGTGTTGCCGGTCATGATCATCGCAAAAACCGCACAGGCAAGCCCCAGCGGCACCGTCGACATGATGATGAGGCCGCTGACGAAGCTCTCGAACTGAGCCGCGAGCACCAGGAAGATGATGACGAGCGCGAAGCCGAAGGTGACGAACAGGCCGTTGGCGTTTTCGTTGAGCGTTGCGGCTTCGGCAAGCGGCATGATGCGCGAGCCCGGCGGCAGCAGCGGCTCTGCCATCTGCTCGACCATGGTCAAGGCTTCACCGAGCGCGAGGTCGGACTTGAGGCCCGCCGAAAGCGACACGGCGCGAAGCTGCGATTCCCGCGACAGCTGCGGCGCCACCGCCATCTCCTCGACGCTGGCGATCGTTGACATCGGCACGATCTTGCCGTCGCCGGCCTTGAGGAAAATGTTCTGCAGGTCGGTCGGGTCGTTGACCGGGTTGGTCGAGGACAGAAGCTTCACCGGATAGGATTCGCCGTCGACATAGACATCGACGACGCTGTTGCCGTCGAGCATAGCCTGCAGCGCCCAGGCGAGGCCGCCGATATCGACGCCCATGTCGGACGCACGCTCGCGGTCGATGGTGATCGAAAGCTGCGCCTGGTTGGCTTCATAGTTGAGGCGGACGTTTTCGAAGCGCCCGGTGTCTTCCATCTGGCGCACCAGCTTTGCCGCCGCATCACCGAGCTTGTTGTAGTCGTTGCCGACCAGCGCCACCTGCAGGCCGCTGCCGGCGCCGCGAATGCCGAGACTGTTCGGCTGCATGGCAAAGACGCGAACCGAGGGGATCCGCCCGGTCACCTTGTTGATATCAGCGACAATATCCTGTTGCGTTCGGTCACGCTTGTCCCAGGGAGCGAGCGTCAGCACCATGAAGCCGCTGTTGACCGAACCACCCTGCCCGGAGATGGAAAAGATGTTGTCGATCTCGCCGGATTTGACCAGCGGCTGCAGGCCGTCCTCGATGCGGCGCATCTGGGCCTGGGCATATTCGAGCGAAACACCCTGCGGCGCGTTGATGCGCATCATGATCTGCGAGCGGTCTTCGGTCGGCGTCAGCTCCGATTTCAGAGTCAGGAAGCCGACGGCGCCCATGGCGGTGAAAAAGCCCGCGATGACGAAGACGATCAGCGGTGCGTTGAGGCAAGCGCGCAGCGTCACCCGGTAGAAGCCGGCTGCCCGCGCGCCGAACCGCGCCATCGGCCCGGGCACCGTGTGGGTATCCTTCGTCAGCATGCGCGAGGCGAGCATCGGGCAGAGCGTCAGCGACACGAAGGAGGAGAGCAGGATCGCGAAGGCAAGCACGAAGCCGAACTCTCGGAAGAGGCCTCCGGTCTGGCCCGGAAGGAACGACAGCGGCACGAAGACGGCGGCAAGCGTCGCGGTCGTTGCCAGCACCGCGAAGAACACTTCGAGCGTGCCGTGCACGGCGGCGGCCCGTGGGCCCAAGCCCTCGGCGCGCCGTCGCACGATGTTTTCAAGCACCACGATCGCGTCGTCGACCACGAGACCCGTCGCCAGCACGATCGCCAGCAGCGTCAGGATGTTGATCGAAAAGCCCGCCATGTAGATCGCCGCCACCGTGCCGATCAGCGCGATCGGCATGGAGATCGTCGGGATCAGCGTTGCCCGCCAGTCGAGCAGGAACATGTAGATGACGAGCGTCACGATAAAGACCGCGACGATCAGCGCGATCTCCACCTCATGGATGGCGCCGTTGATGAAGACGGCATCGTCGCTGGTGATCCTGAGTTGCGTGCCCTCGGGCAGGATCTGCGTCTGGATCGTCTCGACGACCTTGCGCACGCCCTCGGAAATATCGACCGTGTTGGACTGCGCCTGGCGCACGATGCCAAGGCCGATGCCCTGCCGACCGTTGGAGCGCAGCGCCGTCGTGCCGGTGTCGGGACCGAGCGTCACGGTGGCGACGTCGCGCAGGCGCACATTGTTGACGAGGATCAGGTTTTCGAACTGCTCGGGCGTCTGCAGGTCGGCCGTGGCGCGCACGGAAATATCCTGGCTGGCGCTGGTCAGCTTTCCGGCCGGAACGTCATAGGAGGCATTGGCCAGCGCTGTCCTGAGGTTTGCGACCGTCACCCCGCGCCCGGCGAGCTTCGCCTGGTCGAGGTCGATGCGGAAGATCTTCTCCTGGTCGCCATAGACTGCGACGTCGGCCACACCCTCGACGGCAGCGAGCCGGTCGCTGATCTCGTTTTCGACGAGCAGCGTCATGTCTTCCATCGACATGGTGTCGGAGGTGAGAGCCAGGCGCATGATCGGCTGGCTGTCGGCGTCGGCCTTGACGATGCTCGGCTCGTCGACATTGTCGGGCAGTTGGTTGCGCACCCGGCCGAGCGCGTCGCGGATGTCGTTGGAAGCCTGGCCGATATCGGTCGTGTCGGAAAACTGCAGCGTCACCCGGCTGCGACCGAAGGACGAGGTCGAGGAAATGTCGCGGATGCCCTGCACGCGCGACACGGCACCCTCGACCACCGAGGTGACCTCGCGGTCCATCGTTTCGGGCGCTGCACCATCGAGCGTCGTCGTTACCGAGATCACCGGCTGGTCGACCTGCGGCAGTTCGCGGATTTCGATGCCGTTCCAGGCCGCAAGCCCGGCAACGACGATCAGCGTGTTGACCACCAGCGCGAAGATCGGGCGGCGGATGAAGAGTGCGGTAAAGCCGGTCTTGCCACGCTCGCGGGCTGACATCTTGTCGCCACCGCCCCCGTGACCACCACCATGGCCGCTCGACTGACTGTCGCCGCCGCTCACTTGGTTTCCTCCGCAACCTTCTGCGGTTCCTGCTTACTCTCGCGGCCGGCAATGCGCACGGCGCCGCCGTCGCGCAGGCGCTGCACGCCTTCGGTGACGACCTCGTCGCCTTCCTTAAGCGCTGCGTCCACCAGCACCTTGTCCGGGTTGCGCTGAATGATCTTGACCGGCACCTTCTCGCTCTTGTCGCCCGAGACGCGCCAGATATAGGAGCCTTCCGAGCTCCACTGGATCGCCAGCGGATCGACCGTCGGATAGGTGTCGCCGTCGAAGGCGACCGTGACCGAGAAGGACATGCCTGCCCTAAGCTTATCGTCGGGGTTTTCAAGCCGTGCGCGCACGCGCAACGTCCGGCTCGCCTGGTCGAGGCGGTTGTCGATCGCATGGATCGCACCGTCGAGCTGGTTGCCGGGCTGGGCGATGGCGAAGGCCGTGACCGGCTGGTCGACGCTGATCTTGTTGGCGAAGCGCTCCGGCACCCAGAAATCGACGAGGATTTCCGAGCGGTCGTCAACGACGGCAATCGGCGTCGTGGTCGTGACATAGTCGCCGACATTGACGGTGATGATGCCGACGACGCCCTTCGACGGCGCCACGATATCGCGGCGCTTGAGGTCGAGCTCGGCGGTCTTCAGCGCCAGTTCGGCGGTCTGCATGGCGATCTCGGCGTCGCGCACATCCACCGCCGACACCGCCCGCGCCGTGCTGAGGTTGCGGTAGCGCTCGACCTTTTCGCGGGCGCTGTCGCGTGTCAGCCGCGCCTGGTCGGCGGCGATCTTCTGGTCGTCGCTGTCGAGCCTGGCGATCACCTGGCCTTGCGCCACCTTTTCGCCGGAGCGCACGAGAATTTCGGTGAGGTTGCCGGTCGCCGTCGGCGTCACGGTGACGGAATGGATCGCTTCACCGTTGCCGATCGCGTTCAGCCGGTCGTTGACAACAGACGTACCCGAAGGCCTAACCATAACGAGGATGGCATTGTTGCCGCCCTGCCCGCGTCCATTGCCGCGTTCGCCGCCCGCGCCGCCTTCAGCACCTGGCTTGGACAAGGCATCGATCAGCGGGTGCGAAACACCGATCGCCGCCAGCGTTTCACCGGCGCCGGGCACAAACCGCACCCAGACGCCTGCGCCCACGAGAAGCACAGCGGCGCTCACCGCAAGCTGTTTCCAAACCCGCATTCAAGTCTCCGAATTAAGCAAAAAACACGCCCCAGCGCGGCGCGGCCGGCGGTTCGTTCCGATTGCCCGGAGTATCCCTGTTCGCACGTGTCGGGGCAATGACAGAATACCATCATTACGCAATTGTAATAAAAGCGAATTTGTTGGCGGGATGATGACGCACCGACGCATCATAGCTTTGTCCAGGAATTCACTAGACAATTACCATTTACAGCCGCCGACACTGCGCTATCCTGCAACCGCCGGCAGCGTCTTTCGGCCGGCTTTGCGCCTGTCTTCAGGCCTCTTGGGGGAGAGAAGTCGATGTGCGATGCCTGTGTCATGCAAACGGTGAAAGAGCGCATGCTCTCGCGCCGCAGCTTCTTCAAAGCAGCCGCGGTCGGGACCGCGGGCCTTGCCGCCGCAAGCGTGGGCGCGGCACCGCCGGCGTTGGCGCAGGGGCATTCAAGCGTCACCGACCTGACCCATGAATTGCACGAGGATTTCCCGACCTTCTTCGGCCAGCAGCAGTTCTTCCGCGAGGAGAAATTCAACTACGCCAAAGACAAGTTCAACATGTTCGAGCTGCGAGTGAACGAGCACACCGGCACCCATGTCGATGCGCCGCTGCACTTCTCGGCCGACGGTCTCTCCGTCGCCGAACTGCCCGTCGACAAGCTGGTGGTGCCGCTCGTGATCGTCGATATCAGAAAGAAAGCTGAGGCCGATGCCGATGCGCAGGTGACGCCCGACGATCTCAAGGCCTGGGTCTCAGCCAATGGCGAAATCCCTGAAAACGCCTGCGTCGCCATGCTGTCAGGCTGGAGCGCGCATATGGGCACGGACAAGTTCCGCAATGCCGATGGCGCCGGCAAGCTGCACTTCCCCGGCTTTCACGTCGAGGCCGCCAAATATCTGATCGAAGAGAGCAAGGCGGCCGGCATTGCCGTCGATACGCTCTCGCTCGACCACGGCCCCTCGCCCGATTTCGCCACGCATTATGCCTGGCTGCCGGAGGGACGCTGGGGGCTGGAGGCCGCCGCCAATCTCGACAAGCTGCCGGTCAAGGGCGCAACCCTCATCCTCGGCGCGCCGAAGCATCGCGGCGGCACCGGCGGCCCGGCCCGCGTCTTTGCGCTGGTCTAGGTCACGGACCTAAAGAGCACAACCAGGGTTTGGCTGAGGCGAGCTTAAAGGGAGCAAGGTGGTTTCCGTGTCCACGGCAACCACATGTTCCCGATCGTCGACCAACTCCGCACCGGCTGCGTCACCATGGATCACGGTGCGCCAACAGGACGCCGATCGCGGAAGGTCAACGGCGACGCCTGACGCGCGGAAGCACCCTAGCCGCCAACGACTTCACTGATCTGCACGATGGGCGCGATGTCCGTATAGTTGGCGACATCAGCGGAGATTTCGGCGCGGTGCGGACCTAACGCCTCCTGGAATGTCTCGAGGCTCGGCGCGTAGACGTGGCACGCCGCGACGAACTGTGGCGCGCTTCCAGGCTCGCGCCCCGCAAGGCCCTTGTCGATCTCGTAGCGCAGGCAGGCATCGCCGAGCCGGTCCTGGAGCAAGGGCATGTGCGTGGTGCGGTAGTAGTCGTGGTCGAACTTCGTGCCACCATCGGCCGGATAGTAGACGCTCATCTTGATCATGGTCGGGCTCCTGCCTGAACGCCGCTTCGAGCGTCCGAAGCTACTTCTAGGTCACCGACCTATAGAGCACAACCAGCTTTTGGCTGGAACACGTTTGACGAGAGAAAGGTTGTTTTCGGGCTTTTGCGGCCGCCGGGTCTTCATCGTCACGCAAAACGGCAACGCCTGTCAGGGCTCGAGCAAGGGCGTGCTGTTTACATCGGGCCCCTTCGGCTCGAACAATCAACCCTGCAACGAAATCCCCAATTGAACGCATCGGCCACGGCTCCTCAAACGCAACGCTGGCAATCGCTGCAACGTCGGCTATCGTCGTCGCATCAAGCCACCGGCCAGCCCGCGTGCCGCCACCAACGACAACAGCGAAGGAGCCCCATGAGCACCGTAACCCCGCCCTCAAATCCGGAAGCCGATCCGCGCGTCAAGGCCGTGTTCGACGACATCCGCGCCACCCGCAAGTCCGATTTCATCAACAATATGTGGCTGTGGCTCGCCTTCGATCCGGAGTTGCTGGAGCAGACCTGGCGCGACGTGAAGGCGGTGATGGCAACGCCGTCTGCGCTCGATCCGCTGGTCAAGGAGATGCTCTACATCGCCGTTTCCGTCACCAATGGCTGCGGTTACTGCGCCCATTCCCATACGGCTGCGGCAAAAGCCAAGGGCATGAGCGATGCCGAGCACGCCGATCTCCTGCGCGTGATCTCGCTTGCCGCCCGCACCAACCAGCTTGCGACCGCGCTGCAGGTGCCTGTCGATCCCGCTTTCGACAAGACGGCTGGGTGAAGCATGTCGCGCAAAAGTGTGAAGCGGTTTTGCGGCGACGACATGCGAGAAACGAAACAGGCCCAAGAATAAGCGGTCTCGAAATCGCCTGTCTTTCCACAGGCTTGGTGCGGCTGGCGCAGAAAACGGAATAAAAGAAGAACATCCTTTCTGGCCTTTCCCCACCGAATCACTACATTGAGCCGCATGATGAGTGGTTTCGACGACATTCCCTTCTTCGACGAGGAGCCGGCGCCGCGCAAGCAGCAGCCCGCCCCCGCAGGTGTTCCGGCAACTGGCGGCATTGCTGCGCGCGCCATGGCGGCGCGTGATCGTGCTCAGCCGCGCCCGGATTATCTCCAAGGCCTCAACCCGGAACAGGCCGAAGCCGTCGAGACGCTGGACGGACCCGTGCTGGTGCTCGCAGGTGCCGGCACCGGCAAGACCCGGGTCTTGACCACGCGCATCGCCCATATCCTGACGACCGGCCGCGCCTTCCCCTCGCAGATGCTCGCGGTGACCTTCACCAACAAGGCGGCGCGCGAGATGAAGGAGCGCATCGGCGTGCTCGTCGGCCATGCGGTCGAAGGCATGCCCTGGCTCGGCACCTTCCACTCGATCGGCGTCAAGCTTCTGCGCCGCCACGCCGAACTCGTGGGCCTGCGCTCCGATTTCACCATTCTCGACACCGACGACGTGGTGCGGTTGATCAAGCAGTTGATCCAGGCCGAAGGCATCGACGACAAGCGCTGGCCAGCCAAGCAGTTCGCCGGCCTGATCGACGGCTGGAAGAACAAGGGCCTCGACCCCGCCCAGATCCCCGAGGGCGACGCGCGCGCCTTTGCCAACGGCAAGGGCCGCGAACTCTACGCCGCCTACCAGAACCGGCTCTTGACGCTGAACGCCTGCGACTTCGGCGACCTCTTGCTGCACCCGATCCGCATCTTCCGCATGCACGCGGACGTGCTGAAGGACTATCACGACAAGTTCCGCTACATCCTCGTCGACGAGTACCAGGACACCAACACGGCCCAGTACATGTGGCTGCGCTTGCTTGCCCAGCGGCCGAAGGGCGTCCCGCAGAACGTCTGCTGTGTCGGCGACGACGACCAGTCGATCTATGGCTGGCGCGGCGCGGAAGTCGACAACATCCTGCGCTTCGAGAAGGATTTCCCGGGCGCCAAGGTGATCAAGCTCGAGCGCAACTATCGCTCGACCGAACATATCCTGGGTGCTGCCGGCCACCTGATCGCCCACAATGAAGGCCGCCTCGGCAAGACGCTTTTCACCGACCGAACCGACCCGGATGACGAGAAGGTGCAGGTGCACGCCGCCTGGGATTCGGAAGAGGAAGCCCGCGCCGTCGGCGAAGAAATCGAGCAGCTGCAGCGCAAGAGCCACAAGCTTAACGACATGGCGATCCTGGTGCGCGCTTCGTTCCAGATGCGCGAATTCGAAGACCGCTTCGTCACGCTTGGCCTCAACTACCGCGTCATCGGCGGGCCTCGTTTCTATGAGCGTCTCGAAATCCGCGATGCCATGGCCTATTTCCGCCTGGTCTGCCAACCGGCCGACGACTTGGCCTTCGAGCGCATCATCAACACGCCGAAGCGTGGCCTTGGCGACACCACCGTGCGCACGCTGCACGACTATGCCCGCGCCCGCGACATTCCGATGCTGGCGGCCGCTTCCGAGATTATCGAGACCGACGAGTTGAAGCCGAAGGCGCGGAAAGCCCTGTTCGACGTCGTCACCGACTTCCGCCGCTGGCAGAGCCTGCTCGAGACCACCGTGCATACCGAGCTTGCCGAGCAGATCCTCGACGAGAGCGGCTATACGGCCATGTGGCAGAACGACAAGACGGCGGAAGCACCGGGCCGGCTCGAAAACCTGAAGGAACTGATCCGCTCGATGGAAGCGTTTGAGTCGCTGCGCGGCTTCCTCGAACACGTCGCTCTGGTCATGGATGCCGAGCAGAACGAGAACCTCGACGCCGTCTCGATCATGACGCTGCATTCGGCCAAGGGCCTGGAGTTCGACACCGTGTTCCTGCCCGGCTGGGAGGAAGGCCTGTTTCCGCACCAGCGCGCGCTTGACGAAGGCGGCCGCTCCGGCCTTGAGGAAGAGCGCCGCCTTGCCTATGTCGGCATCACCCGCGCCAAGCACCGTTGCCACATCTGGTTTGTCTCCAACCGCCGCATCCACGGCCTCTGGCAGTCGACCATGCCGTCACGCTTCCTCGAGGAGCTGCCGCTTGCGCATGTGGACGTGGCCGAAAACGAGCAGTCCTATGGCGGCTATGGTCGCGGCGGCTACGGCCAGTCGCGCTTCGACAAGGCCGACCCCTTCCAAAACAACTATTCGACGCCCGGCTGGAAGCGCGCGCAGCAAAACCGCTCCGACGCCACCCGCGACAACTGGGGCACCCGCTCCGGCCACGCGGTCGAGCGCATCGGCTACGGCGAAAGCGGCCCACGCGGCCGCACCATCGACGGGGAGCTGGTGGCGAAATCGACCGCCACGGAACCCTCCCGCTTCTCGGTCGGCGACCGCGTCTTCCACATGAAGTTCGGCAACGGCAACATCGCCGCCATCGAGGGCAACAAGCTCACAATCGACTTCGACCGCGCCGGCCAGAAGCGGGTGCTCGACGGGTTTGTCGAGAAGGCGTGAGTGAGTTTCGCCTGTTAGGACAGGTTGACGAGAAGACGATCTGGAGTGCCGGATTCCGATCCGGCATCTCCCGTACCGTTAAAGTCAATAGATCCCGGCTCCGGTTGATGGGAGCTCTTGCACTTGTGCGAACCCGGGACCGCGCACGTAGGGCGACGTGAGGAACCGCAAGGACAGCTTTAGACCGCCTTCCGGTACACCAGGAACCCCGACTTCTCCGCAACCTTGTCGTAAAGCGTCATCGCCGTCTCATTGGTTTCGTGCGTCATCCAGTAGACGCGCGGCGCGCCAACCGCCCGTGCCGCCTCGTAAACGCCCTCGATCAGCGCCCGCCCGACGCCCTTGCCGCGAGCCTCCGCATTGGTGAAGAGGTCCTGCAGGTAGCAGTTCGGCTGGATCATCGTCGTGCTGCGGTGGAAGAGATAGTGGGTCAACCCGATCAGCCGCCCTTCGCTTTCGGCCACCAGCGCATGAACGGGCTCGTAGGCGTCGAAGAAGCGCGACCAGGTCATCGCAGTGATCGCCGGGTCGAGCGCAGTTTCGCCGGAGCGGCCGTAAAAGGCGTTGTAGCCGTCCCAGAGCGGCAGCCACTGCTCGTAGTCGGTGCGGGCGATCGGGCGGATGTGAAGGTTTTCGGTCATTGCAAGATCCTGAAACGGGATGAAATCGAAGGAATAGCTGAAGCGGTGTTACCGTTTGGTCATTACCGCGGTGATTGTCTGAACGTCGGTCATGATCGCATCGCCCATGAAGGCGATGTTCTCCATCGCGCGTTCGCCGGCATCGTGATGCCCCGCCCCGCACGCGTCGCGAACGACGACCGGCACGAGGCCGAGATCGGTTGCATGGCGCACGGTCGGGTCGATGCCGATTTCCGTGGCGATGCCGCAGATGGCGAAGGAGGTAAGCCCGAGGTCGCGCAGGATCATGGCGAGCGGCGTGCCCTCGAAGGCGGAAAACGTGATCTTGTCGAGGATCGCCTCGTCGTCGCGAGGGGCAAGTTCCGGCACCAGTTCGAAGCCCGGCGTGCCCCGCAGGAACCAGGGATGCACCACATCCGGATCATCGGTGCGCTGCCAGGCCATTGCCTGGCGCAGCTGGAAGGCGCCCATCAGCGGCTTCGGCATCGACAGATGCCTAAGAAAGATCACCGGAAACCCGCCGACCCGCGCAGCGTCCAGCACCTTCAGCACCTTGGACAGCACCGCCGGGCCGTTCTTGACCTGATTGGTAATCCCCACCTGCATGTCGTAGACGATGAGCGCCATTCGCTCGGGCCGGCAGAAATCCTCAAGCGTCTTTCCGATCTCCAGTTTCGCGGCCATGACATCTCCTCCGGGCGCCTCCTCCGGCGCCCCTCTCCCGGCAACATCGCGCGCCGGGAATGTGGCGCGGCAGAAGGAGGCTTGCAAGACGGTTTCGGCGGCCTCGGGCAACTATTCGGATGCTTGGCGAAAGTCGCGGCAACCGGAGCCGGGCTTGCCCGGAACAGGGATCAATCGCGCTCGCTGCGCAGCCGCGCGTTCTCCATCAACGCAATTACCTCCTCGTCCGCCGTCTGCTCGAAATTGCGGTAGTAGAGCCCGACAGCACGGAAGGCGAAGGGTGTGGCGAGACAGACGATACGATCGACCTCGCTGCGCAATTCCGCGAGCTCACTTTTCGGCGCCACCGGAACGGCGAGCATGATGCGTCCCGCCCCCATGCGCCGCAGCGCCTTGATCGCTGCGCGCACGGTGCCGCCGGTGGCGATACCGTCGTCGACGAGGATCACGTCGCGGTCCCGGGGCGACGTCGGCGCACGGTCGCCGAAATAGAGGGTGCGGCGGCGCAGGATCTCGGCGCGCTGGCGCTCGGTTTCTGCCTCCAGATAGCCTTTCGCCGGGCGGACCAGCCGGATCGCCCGGCGGTTGAGCACCAGTTCCGGCTCCTCGCCGTCCACCAGCGCGCCCAGGCCGAATTCTTCATGCCCCGGCGCGCCGATCTTGCGCACGATCAGGATTTCCAGCGGCGCGGCGATATGGACGGCGATTTCATAGGCGACCGGCACGCCGCCGCGCGGCAGCGCCATGACGAGCGGATCGTCAAGGCGCTCGTCTTCGACCGCGCGCGCCAGCTGGCGCCCGGCATCCGCCCTGTCCTCGAAGAGCCACGTTGCCGTGAACATGTCGCCTCTCCCGGCTCGTTCTCCTGTTTCATCATCGGGCCTGAAAACAGGGGCGCAAATGCCCGGCCCGGGCGCAAATTACGCCACCTGAAGAGCATCAACCGGGCCTGTCCGCGCCGCCGCTTGCGCGCGCCTCTTCGCCTGTCGGCGCGCCCTCTCCCGGTTGATCCGGCGCCGCTGTGAACAACCGCGCCAATCCCGGCCAATCGCTAAAATTGCAACGGATTTCGCCGGGTTTCGTTAAGGCGCCATCGCTACCAATTGGCGTCACATATCTGGCTGAGACGCAAGCCGCCTTTGTTGATTTTAGCACGACAGGCCGTTTCGAAATGAGCTTTCTCCCTGCCATATCGATCATCGCTCTTCTGGCGATGCTCCCTGTGCTGATTTCCCTGCGGGCCTCCATGGTCGAGGGAGGCACGGATTTCGCAGCCGCCTGCGCCATTGCAGCCGCGGCAACGCTGTTTCTGATGCTGTCCGAGATCCCGGCGCTACGGCCGCTGTCGCTGATCGGCATCGTCTTTCTCATCGGCGCCTGTCTTTTCGTGCTCTCGGGCTTTCACCGGGCGCTCGGTGTCCTCCGGCCGATGTCGACGCCGCTGGTCGCTGCCGCCTCGATTTCGGCCGTGGCGCTGCTGATTGCCGCCTTCGGCCCGCAGAGCGCGACATTGCACGCGCTGTCGGCCGTCGGCATTGCCGCCGCCTTCGTGCTGATCATCGCCGTCTGCTCGCAGCATCGGCGCGCAGCACCCGGGCCGATCGAGCGCCTCTGCGTCATCGGTTGCGCCGCCATCGGCTGTTCCGCCCTGATCGCGGTCACGATTTTCTCGCCGATTGCGCACGGCACCGCCGAAACCCCGCTGGCGTCGGCCAGCTGGGACTTCGCCTGCGTCGTGCTTCGATATTTCTACCTGCCTGTGCTGTTCCTCGGCGTGATCCTGATGATCCAGAACCGGGTGATCACCGACCTGAAGAGCGCCATTGCCCGCGACGAGCTGACGGGCGCCCTGTCGCGCCGTGCCTTGCTCGACCTCGGACAACGGGCGCTGGCAGTGGGTTTTGCGCGCCAGAGGCCCGTCACCTTCCTGCTACTCGATCTCGATTATTTCAAGCAGATCAACGACCGCTACGGCCACGCGGTCGGCGACACGGCGCTCGGCCATTTCGCCGGCACCGTCGCCGCCTGTCTCGGCGGCCGCGGCACGCTCGGGCGCATTGGCGGCGAAGAATTTGGCATCGTCCTGCCCAACCACTCGGAGGACGCCGCCTTTGCGGTGGCCGAGGAGATCGGCCGCACCGTGCGCGATACGCCGATCGGCCGCTTCGACCGCCCGATCCGGCTGACGGTGAGCATTGGCCTTGCCGAAGCAGAGCCCGGCGATACGATCAGCGACATCATGATCCGCGCCGACATGGCGCTCTACGACGCCAAGGCCGACGGCCGCGACCGCTGCACCATCGCCGGCCGCTTCCAGCCCGAGGCCAGCGCACGGGCGCTTGCCGCGGCAGCCGCGCAGATGCGGGCCGCCGAGACCCGAAACCTCGAGCCGCAGCTTCTTCGCGGCACCGCCTGAGCCGGCGGCGCCTTGTAAAGCGAACTGGCGAACCTATGTGAACCTCGCTGCCCGCGCACGTTTCTTAAGGGGCCTCCCGGTGAAAACACGCGCGAATTCATATTGATACGGCGCCCTTGCGTGAGACGCCAGGCGCTGCAGGAGGACATTCATGTCGCGTTCGCTTCGTGCGCTCTTTTTTGCCGGCCTTGCCATCATCGCCGCCGCTCTGCCTGCCCGCGCCGAAACGGTGGGCGAAGTCGGGGTCGACTGGCTCGGCAACGACATCATGATCGATGCGGTCACCGACCCCAAGATCAAGGGCGTGACCTGCCATGTCACCTATTTCGACCGCAGCGTCATCGACCGGCTGAAGAACGGAAACTGGTTCGAGGATCCGTCCAACAATTCGATCGCCTGCCGGCAGACCGGCCCGATCGAAATCGGCGATATCGATCTTTCCAAGGAAGGCGAAGAAGTGTTTCGCGCTGGCTTGTCGCTCGTCTGGAAGAACCTGCTCGTCACGCGGATCTACGACCGCAAGAACGACACGCTGATCTATCTGGCGCATTCGCGCGAATTGACGGATGGCTCGGCGAAGATGTCGATCACCACCATTCCGCTCTACGGCCAGACGGTCAATTGGCAGAACGGCAAGCCGCAATAGGAGCGGCCCCTGCCGCCGGCATCGGCGCGCAAGGCGATCGGTCAAGGTTGAAAGCGCCTGCCCCTTCGCAGGCGCTTCCGAAACCTCTTCGGTGCGGAACAGGGAGAAGTCTGGGAGCAACCCGTTCCGCTTTCGTGCATGCCTGAAGTGCCGTGCGTTCAAGCGAACGCACAAGGACTTCCCGGCACATTCATTTCAAATCGTCTGTCCGCTTCAAGCGTTTCCACTGGAGCGGGATAGTCTAGTAGGCCGTCGGCGGAACGATGCCCTGGTAGTAATCGCCATCGCCGCCCTGGTACTGGCCATAGGGATTGCGGTCGCGATAGACCGGGGTCGGTGCTGCAGTTCTGTTGATGCTGCCCGTCGACATCGTGTCAACCGAAGCGGTCGGCCGCTTCATCGGCGTCATCGTCTTGTGCGTGTTCATCGTGCCGGGAGGGTTGTTGACGTCGATGCCCGGATAGTAGCTATCGGCCAAAGCCGGTCCGGCGATGACCATCGTAACGGAGAGCACGGCGGCGAGTTTCCTGAGAGAGATTGTCATAGGTTCAACTCCTGTTTGCGAGACAGGCACCCGGCCTCCGTTCGGGCACCAGCAACAATCATAAATTAGTACAAGTATCGTCGCCGGCCGCATGACGTTTTGTCACAATGGCATCCCCCAAGCGTGAAGTTCATTGCCGAAGTTTAACTTGACCGTATCGTTCCAGAACGGGCGAAACCGGGCCGAAATCATGCCGAAACGCAAGAAAGCCCCGGCGCCGATGCGCCGGGGCTTTCTCAAGCGGCAAACAAGCTTGTCTCAGGCGGCCTGGGCCAGCTCGTCGGCGATGACCGTGTCGAGGTTGAGGAAGCAGACCATGGTCTTTTCGAGCGCGACGATGCCGCGGCAGAAGGCGCGCTGCGCTTCCGGGATGATCTCCGGCGCCGGCTGCAAAGCTTCGCTCTTGATCGTCATCATGTCAGAGACCTGCTCGACGAGCAGACCGACAAGCTTGCCGGCGATATCGGTAACGATGATCGCCGAGCGCTCCGACGGCTCGGTCATCTTCATGCCGAGGCGGGCCGCCATGTCGATGACCGGGATCACCGC